>NZ_RZRQ01000095.1:0-19645 GCF_003997785.1 Mesorhizobium sp. M7D.F.Ca.US.004.01.2.1
GTCGGGCTGGCGCTGCTCGCCTATGCGCTGAGCGGCTTTCCCCTGACTTTCGACTACCCGAAGCAATCGACTTTCAACCTGACCGGCGGCTTCCAGGTCAGGCCGGAGTTCCTGTCGCTGTATCTGGCGCTGTCCTGCTATACCGCCGCCTTCATTGCCGAGATCGTACGCGCCGGCATCAGGGGCGTCAGCAAGGGCCAGACGGAAGCTGCCGGTGCGTTGGGGTTGCGGCCCGGATCGATCCTGCGGCTGGTCGTCGTGCCGCAGGCCATGCGCATCGTCATTCCGCCGCTGACCAGCCAGTATCTCAACCTGACCAAGAACTCGTCGCTCGCCATCGCCATCGGCTATCCGGACCTGACAGCGACCGCCGGTACGGTGCTGAACCAGACCGGCCAGGCTGTAGAGGGCGTGGTGATCATGATGGTGATCTATCTGGCCATCAGCCTCCTGACCTCGCTTGTGATGAACTGGTTCAACGCCAAGATGGCGCTGGTGGAGAGGTAAGGACATGCAAGAACATGATATGTCCTGGGTGCGCACCGAAATGGTGCTGGCGCAGCCGGCGCCAGCCGGCGTTACGGGTTTCAGTGCGTGGGTGCGCAAGAACCTGATCGCTTCTGCCGGCGACACCATTCTGACCATCGCCGGCATCGCGCTGGTGGCGCTGATCCTGCCGCAAATCATCAACTGGGCGTTCATCAACGCTGTGTGGACGGGACCGGACCGGACCGTATGCGCCACCGTGGCGCAAGGCGGCGTCCAGCCGGATGGCTGGACCGGCGCCTGCTGGGCTTTCGTCAATGCCAAGTTCGGCCAGTTCATGGTCGGGCGCTATCCGATCGAGGAGCGCTGGCGGCCGATCCTGGTCGCCATCTTCTTCGTGGCGCTGCTGGTGCCGATGCTCATCCCGAAAGTGCCGCGCAAAGGGCTGAATGCCATTCTGCTGTTCTTTGTGCTGCCGATCGTCGCCTTCATCCTGCTGGTCGGCGGCATGTTTGGCCTGCCACATGTCGAGACCTCGCTGTGGGGCGGGCTGCTGGTAACGCTCAGCCTGTCCTTCGTCGGTATTGCCGTGTCGCTGCCGCTGGGCATCGTGCTGGCGCTCGGCCGTCGTTCCAAGATGCCGATCATCAAGACGCTATGCGTCGTCTTCATCGAGACGGTGCGCGGCATCCCGCTGATCACCGTGTTGTTCTTTGCCAGCGTCATGCTGCCGCTGTTCCTGCCGGAGGGCGTCAGCTTCGACAAGTTCCTGCGCGCGCTGATCGGCGTGTCGCTGTTTGCCGCCGCCTATATGGCTGAAGTGGTGCGCGGCGGCCTGCAGGCGATCCCCAAGGGGCAGTATGAAGGTGCCGATTCGCTCGGTCTCGGCTACTGGCAGAAGATGTATTTCATCGTCATGCCGCAGGCACTGAAATTGGTCATCCCGGGCATCGTCAACACCTTCATAGGCATGTTCAAGGACACCAGCCTGGTCATCATCATCTCGATGTTCGACCTGCTCGGCATCGTGAAGCAGAACTTCTCCGACCCAAACTGGGCAACGGCGCAGACCGCCAGGTCCGGTCTTATCTTCGCGGCCTTCGTCTTCTGGCTGTTCTGCTTCGGCATGTCGCGCTATTCAATGTTCACCGAACGCCGGCTCGACACCGGCCACAAACGCTAAACAAAAGAACAAGGGGATCCCGTCATGGCCACCGAAAATGCCGTCAGCGCGGAAGAGATCAAGGTCAACGCCGCCAAGATGCAGATTTCCACCACCGATGTCGCCATCGACATCATCGCCATGCACAAATGGTATGGTGAATTCCACGTGCTCAAGGACATCAATCTGAAAGTGATGCGCGGCGAGCGCATCGTCATCTGTGGCCCTTCGGGCTCCGGCAAATCGACGATGATCCGCTGCATCAACCGCCTGGAAGAGCACCAGAAGGGCAAGATCATCGTCGACGGCAAGGAACTGACCAACGATCTCAAGAAGATCGACGAGGTGCGCCGCGAGGTCGGCATGGTGTTCCAGCACTTCAACCTGTTCCCGCATCTGACCATCCTGGAGAACTGCACGCTGGCGCCGATCTGGGTGCGCAAGACGCCAAAGAAGCAGGCCGAGGAAATCGCCATGCATTTCCTCAAGCGCGTCAAGATCCCGGAACAGGCGCACAAATATCCCGGCCAGTTGTCCGGCGGCCAGCAGCAGCGCGTGGCGATCGCCCGCTCGCTGTGCATGAACCCGCGTATCATGCTGTTCGACGAGCCGACCTCGGCGCTCGATCCGGAAATGATCAAGGAAGTGCTGGAGACGATGGTCGGTCTGGCCGAAGAAGGCATGACCATGCTGTGCGTCACCCACGAGATGGGCTTTGCCCGCAAGGTCGCCAACCGCGTCATCTTCATGGATCAGGGCCAGATCGTTGAACAGAACACGCCGGCCGAGTTCTTCGACCACCCGCGCCACGAGCGCACGAAGCTGTTCCTGTCGCAGATCCTGCACTAGGCCTTCGACGGCCACGGGGAGCCCGGCTGAAACACTGCCGGGCTCTTTTGCGTATGGATGAGCAGGAGGCGGGCGATTTGTGTCGCGCCGGAGCGCGTCTGCAGGGCCGCCATTCATGAAAAGACTGGGACGTTTTCTTGGCCTTGTTTTGATTGGGGCTATGCTCGCCGTCGTGCTGGGTACTTTCGTACCGCGACCACTCTGGCAAGCAATCGCCGACAGGCCCGCCACGGCGCACCACATCCTGGTGCTGAAGAACGCCATCCACACGGACATCGCCATTCCGGTCGATGGTAGCGTGCGCCAGCGCTTCCACTTCCTGGTCGACGCCGGCATACCGGCCGACAGTCCGGAGGTCCGCTACATTGTCTTCGGCTGGGGCGGCCGCGCTTTCTACCTGGAGACGCCGACATGGTCTGAGTTGAAGGCGGTGCCGGTGATGAAGGCGCTGACCATCGATGCTTCGGTCATGCATGTCGATGTCGCCGGTGACATCGTCGAATCGCGCCCGGACGTCGCGGGGTTCGACATCGGTGAGGATCGGTTCGCGGCGCTGCTCGATTTCATCGATGCGAGTTTCCAGCGGGGGCCGAAGGGTCCGATCCTTGTTCCGGATGCGGCCTATTCCAGGTTCGACGGCTTCTACGAAGCCAATGGCCATTTCAACGCACTGGTCGGCTGCAACACCTGGACGGCGGCCGCCTTGCGCACCGCCGGCCTGCGCACTGGCTGGTGGAACCCGCTGCCTGTATCGCTTGGCCTGTCGATGCGGCTGTATAATTAGGCGGGGTGCGCGCCGACTTCAGTCTGCTGTGTGCCGACGGATCGCCCTCCGCCAGAACTTTTCGGTCAGCTCAGGAATATCGCTTGTATCGACATCGCTCTCGGGTCGCGCCTTCAAGGCTGCGATTTCCGCTTTCTGAGGCTCTGTTAGTGGAGGTGGATTTGCCGGGTCGAACTTGTACCGGATGAGTTTGGCCATAGTGCTATTTCTACTCGGCGCAGGCGCTGCTGTCGAACGCCAACGTCGCGATCCTTCGCGCCCCCCTCTGTCCTGCCGGACAGAGGGGGGCGCTGTCCCGCCAGCCTGTCAACGCCTGACAACAGCCTCCGGTGCCTGCCAGCCATAGAGCCAGTCCAAATCCGCCGCGAGTTTGTCCGACGAGCGCATTTTCAGGAACAGATTGCGGGCGACCGCCACTGGCCCCGTGGCATGCCAGGCGACGCGGTTGATGGCGCCGCGACGAGCGACCCTGGCGACGCGCGACCGCCGCAGGTTCTCCCAGATTTGAAGACTTTGTGCCGGATCGCCAGGGAAATCGGCAATAATATCGGCAAGCATAGCCGCATCCTCGATCGCCATGGCAGCACCTTGCGCGGCGAACGGCGTCATCGCATGCGCCGCATCGCCGATCAGCGCGATGCCGTCCGGCATTGTCCAGGGCTGGTTCTGTTCGACAGTATGGAGCGGCCAAGTCAGCCACGCCCCAACCATTTCCACCAGTTCTGTAAGACCAGGCGCGGTGCCGCGCATTGCGCTGGCGAGGATGCCGGGATCGGCATGGCCGGACCAGCCCTCGGCAATACGCTCACCTCTGGTGAAGGCGACGAGGTTGAAGGCGTCGCCCTTGCTGACGGGGTAGGCCACCATATGGAAGCCCGGGTGCAGGAAGGTGGTGACGCAGTCCGGAGTGCCGATCGCCGCGAAAGCCTGCCCTGCGGCACTCTGCGCTGCAATGGTCGCGCGCCAAGCCAGTTCGCCGGAAAACCGGCTTCTTGGCGAGGTCGCCCTTTTGGCCGAATCGACAAGTGCGCGCACCGACGACCAGACACCATCTGCGCCGACCAGCAGGAAGCCCTCAGCCTTGATGGTTTTGCCGTCGATCTCGGCCGTCGCCGTGATGCCATCGGGGCCGGTGGCAACGCTGCCGATACGGGCGCCGGTGGTGAGACGGATATCCGGCATCTCGGCAACGCGCGCGGTCAGTGCGCTCTGCAGATCGGCCCTGTGAGCGACGAGATAGGGCGCTTGCCAGCGCGTTTCAGCGGCTTGTCCCAGTGGCACCCGCGCCAGTTCGCGCAGCGTTGCGGCATCCTTCAAGACCACCGCTTCCGGCCGCACCGCTTCCGGCAGCAGATGGTCGAGTACGCCAAGCTGGCGAAGGATGCGTGTCGCGTTGGGAGAAAGCTGGAGGCCGGCACCGGCTGCTTCCAGGCGCTGCGCCTGTTCGAACACCCGAACCGGGTAGCCGCGTTCGGCGAATGCAAGGGCTGCGGTCAGCCCGGCGACACCTGCCCCGGCGATGACAACTTGCCGGGATCGCGTGTCGTTCATCGGGCTTGTCGCGAAGACTCAGGCGGCCTGGTCGATATAGATGCAGCCGGCCGGCAGCGTTTCCGTCGCCTTCAGCTTTGGCGAATAGCGGTAGAGCGTCGAGCAATAGGGGCAGACTTTTTCATTATCGCCACCCATGTCGAGAAACACATGCGGGTGGTCGAAAGGCGGATTGGCGCCCGTGCACATGAATTCCTTGACGCCGATGTCGATTGCCGGGTGGCCCGCATCGTTTTGAAAATGGGGAATGGAACCGCCTGCCATCGTCGTCTCCTTAACGCAGTCTCTTCTGCATCTGGATCATAACAGGCCTCTTTGCAAGATCGATGAAATGAAACTGTCGCAAAAGCCTGTCAGAGGATAAGTTAAGCCGGTTAACCGGCTGAGCGGTGGGAAGAGCAGGAACCATGAACGAACTGAAGCCGGTGCAGAGCGAATTCGTGAACGTCGAGGTGGCTCGTCCGGAGGGCGGCAACCCCGATCGCTTCGTCAACCGGGAGTTTTCCTGGCTGCAGTTCAACCGGCGCGTTCTCGAGGAATCGCTGAACCTCAATCATCCGCTGCTGGAGCGCGTTCGCTTCCTGTCGATCTCGGCCGCCAATCTCGACGAATTCTTCATGGTCCGTGTCGCCGGCCTCGCCGGTCAGGTGCGCGAGGGCATCACGCTGAAGAGCCCTGACGGCCGCACCCCCGAACAGCAGCTCGAACAGCTGCTGCGTGAGGTCGAGCGGCTGCAGGAAGACCAGCAGAAGAGCCTTTCGGCGCTCACCGTGCTGCTCAACAAGGAAGGCATCGAGAGCATCACCCGCGATGCGCTGACCAAGGAGGAGAAGGTCTGGCTGGAAGACCATTTCCAGGAGCAGGTGTTCCCGGTGCTGACCCCGCTGTCGATCGACCCGGCGCATCCGTTCCCGTTCATTCCAAATCTCGGCTTCTCGATGGCGCTGCAATTGCGCCACCGCAAGAATGGCGAAGAGATGAGCGCGCTGCTGCGTCTGCCGGTGGCGCTGAAGCGCTTCATCCGCCTGCCGGACCGCAAGCATCATGTCCGCTTCATCCCGCTGGAAGAGGCGGTCGGCCTCTACATCGGCAAGCTTTTCCCCGGCTACGAGGTCAAGGGCTCCGGCACGTTCCGCATCATCCGTGACAGCGATATCGAAGTCGAGGAGGAGTCCGAGGATCTGGTGCGCCTGTTCGAAACGGCACTCAAGCGGCGTCGCCGCGGATCGGTGATCCGCATCGAATTCGACAGGCTGATGCCTGCCGAATTACGCGACTTCGTCGCCGGCGAACTTGGCGTGTCGTCGAGCCGCATCAGCGTCCTGACCGGACCACTGGCGCTCAGTCAGATCTCCGAAATCGTCGCCGTTCCCCGCGACGATCTGAAATTCACGCCCTACAATCCGCGCTTTCCCGAGCGCATCCGCGAGCATGGCGGCGACTGTTTTGCTGCCATCCGTGAGAAGGACATCGTCGTCCACCACCCCTACGAATCCTTCGACGTCGTGGTGCAGTTCCTGCGCCAGGCGATGGCCGACCCGGAAGTGGTGGCGATCAAGCAGACGCTTTACCGCACCTCCAATGACAGCCCGATCGTGCGCGCGCTGGTCGACGCGGCCGAGGCCGGCAAGTCGGTCACCGCGCTGGTCGAGCTCAAGGCGCGCTTCGACGAGGAAGCCAACATCCGCTGGGCGCGCGACCTGGAGCGTGCCGGCGTGCAGGTCGTGTTCGGCTTCCTCGAGCTGAAAACACATGCGAAAATGTCGCTGGTGGTGCGGCGTGAGGACGGCAAGCTGCGCAACTACGTGCATCTGGGCACCGGCAACTACCATCCGGTGACCGCGCGCATCTACACCGACCTGTCCTTCTTCACCACCGATCCGACGATTGCCCGAGACGTCGCCCAGCTCTTCAATTTCATCACCGGCTATGCCGAGCCGACCGATGAAATGCGGTTGGCGATCTCGCCGTTCACGCTGAGAAGCCGCATCCTGAAGCACATTGCCGACGAGATTGCCCATGCGGTGGAGGGTCGGCCTGCGCGCATCTGGATGAAGATGAACGCGCTCGTCGATCCGATCATCATCGACGCGCTCTATGATGCCAGCCGCGCCGGCGTCGAGATCGACCTTGTGGTGCGCGGCATTTGCTGCCTGCGGCCGCAGGTTCCGGGCCTGTCGGAAAACATCCGTGTAAAATCGATCGTCGGCCGTTTTCTCGAGCACAGCCGCATTTATTGTTTTGGCAATGGTCACGGCCTGCCGTCGGACGAGGCCATCGTCTACATCTCTTCGGCCGATCTCATGCCGCGCAATCTCGACCGCCGCGTCGAGACCATGGTGCCGATCACCAATCCAACTGTGCATGAACAGATCCTTGGCCAGATCATGCTGGGCAACATCATGGACAATCAGCAAAGTTTCGACGTATTGGCTGATGGAACCTCCCGGCGCGTGGTGCTGGAGGAGGGCGAGGAACCGTTCAACGCGCAGGAATATTTCATGACCAATCCGAGCCTGTCGGGACGGGGTGACGCGCTGAAGTCGCATGCGCCCAAGCGCATTGCGCAGTTCAAGCGCCGCAAGAAGAACGCCGCAGCGTCCGGCTGATGCTGTCTGATTCCCAGGGCCGGTTGCAGGACCGCCGACCGCTATCGATCATCGACATCGGGTCGAACTCGATCCGTCTCGTCGTCTATGAGGGACTGGCGCGCTCGCCAACCATGCTGTTCAACGAAAAGATGCTGGCTGGTCTCGGCCGTGGCATCGTTTCGACCGGCAAGCTCGATCCCGAGGCGGTGACCCGCTCGATGGAAGAGTTCCGCCGCTTTCGCGCGCTTTCCGACCAGGCCGGCGCCGAACATATGTATGTGCTGGCGACCGCCGCCGCCCGCGAGGCGATCAACGGTCCCGATTTCATCCACCGCGCCGAGGATGTGCTCAAGACCGAAATCCGTGTGATCAGCGGCCGGCAGGAAGCCTATTATTCGGCGCTCGGCGTCATTTCCGGCTTCCATCCGGCCGATGGCATCGCCGGCGATCTGGGCGGCGGCAGTCTCGAACTGGTCGACGTCAATGGCGAAGCGATCGGTGACGGCATAACGCTGCCGCTGGGTGGCCTGCGCCTGCAGGACATGGCGAAGAACTCGCTGACCCAGGCGGCGAAGATCGCGCGTGACGAACTGGCGAAGGCGAAGCTGTTGAAGGGTGGGCAAGGCAGGCCCTTCTACGCAGTGGGCGGCACCTGGCGAAATCTCGCCCGGCTGCACATGGAAATGACCAACTATCCGCTCGGCGTCATGCACCATTACGAGATATCGGCCGAAAGCGCGACGAACTTCCTCAAGCAGGTGGCCAAAGCCGAGATCGAGAAGGTCAAGGGGATCGAAGGCGTTTCCAAGAACCGCCGTTCGCTGCTGCCTTATGGCGCCATCGTGCTGCAGGAGATCATGGCGGCGATGCAGCCGTCGAAGATCATCGTTTCGGCGCTCGGCGTGCGCGAAGGCTTTCTCTATTCGCTGCTCGACGAGGCCGAGCAAAAGGCCGATCCGCTGATTTCGGCCTCGGAAGAACTCGCCCGCCTGCGCTCACGCTCCGTCACCCATGCGCACGAACTTGTCGACTGGACCGCCAGGACCTTTGCCGCCTTCGGCATCGACGAGACCGAGGACGAGGCGCGCTATCGCCATGCGGCCGCATTGCTGGCCGACATCGGCTGGCGCGCGCATCCGGAATATCGCGGCAAGCAATCGCTCAACATCATCGCGCATGCGTCCTTCTTCGGCGTCGACCATCCCGGCCGCGCCTTCCTGGCGCTGGCCAACGCCTATCGTCACGACGGCATCTTCAACGAAGCCATCGCCCCCGAGATCAAGGCGCTGGCGACGCCACGCTATCTGGAGCGGGCACGGGTGCTGGCGGCGATGATGCGCGTCGTTTATCTGCTGACGGCGTCGATGCCCGGCATCATGCCCAGGCTGAAATGGGAACAGCGCGGCAACGGCGTGCTGGCGCTGGTCTTGCCGGCGTCGCTGGCCGATCTCTATGGCGAACGGCCGGCCGGGCGACTGGCGCAACTGGCCAGGATAACCAACCGCCGGCTGGTGTTGGCCGTCGAGGGCGGTCCCAGCATATCGGTCAAATAAATAGAGCGTCTCGGTGAAGTCGGCGTTACGCCAAACCACGCCCGTCGACCGACCAGGCGCCGGCGCCGGCCATCGCCAATGCCAGGAAACCGCCCGATATGGCGATGTCCTTCATCAGCATCTGCTGGTGCAGGAAGGCGAGCATCGCGTCGCCGCCACCCTGGCCGTAATGGCCGATGAAACCGGCAGCGATGCAGAAGGCGGCAAGCAGCAGCGCTATGATCCGGGTCTGGAAACCGACCAGGATGAGCAGTCCGGCGATCAGTTCGAACAGTCCCGTGCCCCAGGCGGCAAGCGTCGGCAGCGGCAGGCCGAGGTCGGCGAAATAGCCAGTCGTGCCGGCAATGTCGCTCAACGCTTGGAAACCGGAGGGCACGAACAGGGCGGCGAACAGCAGCCGGGAAAGCAGGAGCAGCGCGTTGCGGGGCATGCGTTCACCTCCGTTGTCGGGTCGGGCCGGGCGGTTGTGCCAATTCCGACGCAGCGACCCTAGCAGGAATCGGCTGGCTGGGACGCCTGCACAGACAACGAAAGAGGGGCGCGGAAAATTCCGCGCCCCTCTTTTGATTGTTGGTGGTCGTGGCTCAGCCGCGCTTGGCGTCGATCGAATAGGAGCCGGCGCCCGAGGAGGCCAGCAGGAGGAAGCCGCCCGCGATGGCGAGGTTCTTGAGAAACTGGATCATCTGCATCTGGTCAGCCCAACCGGTGTGGGCGACCAAGCCGGTAGCGACGGTGAAGATCGCGAGCACCCAGGCGACGATCCGGGTCTGGAAGCCGACGAGGATGGCGAGGCCGCCGAGAAGCTCGATCAGGCCGACGACAGTGGCCGTCACGGTCGGCAAAGGCAGGCCGAGGCTGCCGAAATAACCGGCCGTGCCGGCGATGGCGGTGAGCTTGCCGAAACCTGAAAGCAGGAAGATGACCGCGAGTAGGACGCGGCCGAGGAGGATGGTGGTCGAGGCATTGGACGTGCCGGAACCGGCGACTGAAGTGTTGATGGACATGGTGGTTCTCTCCGGGAGGGGTTGATACCGGTGAGATAGAGCACTCGGACTGTTCACCAAAGCCGCCAGAGTGGCGACACATTGTTCACAGTACTTACATTTCTGTGATCGGGCGGCTTGCGCAAAATTCGCGTCGGGTCAGATCGCGACGGTAGTAAATTCTCCCGTCGCGAAATGTCGGGTTTCTGGCTGACGCAATTCCGGACGGAAAACCGCAAGACACTTTTCCTGGAATTGCTTAACCCGGATGCGTCATGTCCTCCGGCCGCACCAGCCGGTCGTAATCGGCCTCGCTGACCAGCCCGGTGGCGAGCGCTTCCTCGCGCAGCGTGGTGCCCTTCTTGTGCGCGGTCTTGGCGATCTTGGCGGCATTGTCGTAGCCGATGGTCGGCGCCAGCGCGGTCACCAGCATCAGCGAGCGGTCGAGCGCCGCCTTGATGTTGTCTTCGCGCGCTTCGATGCCGACGACGCAATTGTCGGTGAAGGAGACCGAGGCGTCGGAGAGCAGCTGCACCGACTGCAGGAAGTTGTAAGCCATCAGCGGGTTGTAGACGTTGAGCTCGAAATGGCCCTGGCTGCCGGCGAAGGTGAGGGCAGCATTGTTGCCGAACACCTGCACGCAGACCTGGGTCATCGCCTCGCACTGGGTCGGATTGACCTTGCCCGGCATGATCGACGAGCCCGGCTCGTTTTCCGGCAACGAGAGTTCGCCGAGGCCCGAACGCGGGCCGGAACCGAGGAAGCGGATGTCGTTGGCGATCTTGAACAGCGCCGCGGCCGCCGCGTTGATGGCGCCGTGCGAAAACACCATGGAATCATGGGCTGCCAGCGCCTCGAACTTGTTCGGCGCGGTGACGAAGGCGATGCCGGTAATGGTGGCGATGCGATCCGCGACTCGTTCGGCGAAGCCGACCGGCGCGTTGAGGCCGGTGCCGACGGCGGTGCCGCCCTGCGCCAGTTCCTGCAGGCCGGGCAACGTCAGCTCGATGCGTTTGATCGACGAGGCGACCTGGGCGGCATAGCCCGAAAATTCCTGGCCAAGCGTGAGGGGGGTGGCATCCTGCGTGTGCGTGCGGCCGATCTTGATGATGTGCGCGAAGGCCTTGGTCTTGGCTTCAAGTGCCTTGTGCAGGTGTTTCAGCGCCGGCAAGAGGTCGTGCACGATGCGCTCGGCGCAGGCGATGTGCATGGCCGTCGGATAGGTGTCGTTCGACGACTGGCTCATATTGACATGGTCGTTGGGATGCACCGGCTTTTTGGAGCCCATGACGCCGCCCAGCATCTCGATCGCCCGGTTGGAGATCACCTCATTGGCGTTCATGTTGGACTGCGTGCCCGAGCCGGTCTGCCAGACCACCAGCGGGAAATGGTCGTTGAGCTTGCCGTCGATGACCTCTTGCGCCGCCTCGACAATCGTCTTGCCGATCGCCGGGTCGAGCCGCTTGAGCTCCATGTTGGCTTCCGCCGCCGCCCGCTTGACGATGCCCAGCGCGCGCACGATCGACGCCGGCTGTTTTTCCCAGCCGATCTTGAAATTGCCGAGGGAACGCTGCGCCTGCGCGCCCCAATAGCGATCGGCGGCGACTTCGATCGGGCCGAACGTGTCGGTTTCGGTTCTGGTCTTTGCAGCGGTCACGGGTCTCTCCTTGTCGAAGTCGGCAACGGCGTATCGCGTTGCACAAACGGCTTCAAGCGGAGAATGCGGGCGGCAAGGATGCAAATCGGTTGAAGGTGATCTCCCCCCTCGAGGGGGAGATGTCGCCGAAGGCGACAGAGGGGGTCGGTGCGTCCCGGCGCAACTCCCCTAGCTGCCGCAACAGGCTGGCGCTTCACGCGAGGCGACCCCTGGACCGGCCCTTCGCTATCGCTCCGGGCGTTCGTCGTTCGGAAAGCCAAGCAATTGGCTTCCCGTCCGCTACGCGGACCGCTTCTCACCCCCTCAACGGGGGAGAAAAGCTCCTCACCCCGCAGTATAGCCACCATCGATCGAAAAAATGCCGCCGCTGGTCCACGCCGCCTCTTCGCTGGCCAGATAGACCGCGATACCGGCCAGATCGTCGGGGCGGCCGATTCTGCCAAGCGGATAGCTGCGCTCGACATAGGCCTTCAGCTCCGCCTTTGCCTCGGCCGGCAAATTGTCGACGGTCTTGCGTCGCATGGCGGTGTCGACCGTGCCGGGCGCGATGGCGTTGACGCGGATGCCGCGCGGGCCGAGTTCGAAGGCCAGCGATTTGGTCAGCGAGTTCAACGCGCCCTTCGACAGCGAATAGAGGCTCGACGGACGCTTCGGGATCATCTTGTTGGCGAAATAGGACGAGATGTTGATCACCGATGCGCCGGTTGCCAGATGCGGCAGCAGGCCCTGGGTGAGGAAGAACACGGCCGTCACATTGAGCGCGAAGGATTGCTGGAACTGCGCCTCGCTGACGGTCTCGAACGGCATCAGGAAAGCCACACCGGCATTGTTGACGAGGATATCGAGAGGCCTGCCGGGCCTTTTCACGTGCTCGACGACGGCTGCGATGCCGGCCGATGTGGCAAGATCGGCCGACAGCGCCTCGATAGTGCCGCCGAGCTGCTTGCGGGCGGCGTCGAGCTTCCGGGTGTCGCGGCCGACGATCAGGACGTCCGCGCCCTCGCGCGAAAAGGCCTCGGCGATCGCCAGGCCGATACCGTCCGACCCACCGGTGACCAGCGCGCGCTTGTTGTGAAGTCTCATTCGACGCCCCGAGGGATTTCTGCCTCGTCGAGAGCACCGTATAGTGGCGGCCGCGGTCAAGCCGTCGGCCTATCCCCCGGTATGAACTTCGACCGCTGCCGGCCGGCAGGTCAGCCGAGGCCGGTTTACGCGCCGGCGGTCGCAAGCTCCCGCAGGGCCAGCCGGCCCGCGATATAATTCTTGACCTGACGGACGGCCTGTTCGCGCGAGACGCTGCCCGGCTGCAGGCCGAGCCGCAGCCAAAGCCCATCGATCAGCGCGGTGACGCCAAGCGCGATGTCGTCGGCATCCGCCGGCGAGGCGAGGCCGCGCAGGCCCGACAACAGGTTAGAGCGCATGCGCGCATGGATCACTCTTTGGATACGGGCCATCTTCTCGTCGCGCGGCACCTCGGCGCAGAGCGACAACCAGGCATGGCACAGAGGCGGCTGGAACAGATGCTCCTCGAAATTGCCCTCGATCACCGCATCCATGCGCTCCATCGGGGTATGCGCCCGGCGAAGCCGCGCGATCACCGCTTGGCACAGGACGGCGTTGGCCTCGCGCATCGCGTGTTCGAACAATTCCTGCTTGTTGCGGAAATAGTGCAGCACGATGCCCTTGGAGGCGCCAGCCTGGGCCGCCACCTTTTCCAGTGTCGCGCCGGCAATGCCTTCGCGCTCCAGCACCGCGAAGGCCGCCTGCCGCAGCTCCTTGCGGCGTATCTCACTGAGGCGCTTGAGTTTCACGGGATCGGTCCATGCATCGCGAATCCACGTTGACATTTTCGCCCGCTTAGATCAAGAATTGACCCATGGGACAATAAAAAGACCAATTGGTCAATTTGACAATGAGGAGAACCGAATGTTCCGCATCCTTGCAAATGGCGTCTGTCTTGCTGCCCTCATGTTGGCCTCTCATGCGGCCCAGGCGGCCGAAGCCGAGCAGTGCAGCACTGTGCGCATGGCCGAACCCGGTTGGAACGACCTTGCCTTCACCACGGGGGTCGCCAACGTCCTTTTGCAGGCGCTCGGCTATCAGCCGCAAAGCCAGGTACTCGGTATCAACGTCATCTACGAGGGCATGAAGAACAGGGATCTCGACCTGTTCCTGGGCTACTGGGATCCGGCCATGGTCACCTATTACGAGCCTTACAAGAAGGACGGCTCGATCGAGAATGTGCGCGTCAATCTCGTAGGCGCCAAATACACATTCGCCGTGCCGACCTATGTCTGGGATGCCGGCGTTAAGGACATCTCCGACCTGCACAAGTTCGCCGACAAGTTCGGCAAGAAAATGTACGGCATCGAGCCCGGCTCTAACCAATTGATGATGGACGCCATCGCCGATCCCACCTTTGGCCTGGACGGCTGGCAGGTGGTCGAGTCCAGCGAAGCTGGCATGCTTTCGGAGGTCGGCTACGAGATCAAGGAAAAGCAGTTCATCGTCTTTCAGGGCTGGGCGCCGCATCCGATGAACACGATGTACGACTTCAAGTACCTGACCGGTGGCGACAAGTTCTTCGGCCCGAACTTCGGCGCCGCGACGGTGACGACGCAGGTGCGCAAGGGCTATCTGCAGCAATGCCCGAACGTCGCGCAGTTCTTGAAGAACCTCGCCTTCGACATCGATTTCGAGAATGTCGGCATGGGCTATCTGATCAATGATGGCATGAAGCCGGAGGACGGGGCGCTGAAGGCAATCACGCTCAACAAGAACCGCCTCGACGCCTGGCTCGCCGGCGTCACCACTTTCGACGGCAAGCCGGGCCTTGCCGCGGTCAAGGAAAAGCTCGGCCTGTGAGACCGGCGGTGCTGGATGCTTTGCCGGAGCAGGACGCCTGGGCCGGCCGCAAGCAGTTCGTCACGGTCGGCGATCTCGACATTGCCTATATCGAGATATCGGGCGCCGAGCCGGCGCTGCTGTTGGTGCACGGCTTCACCGATACCAGCCGCAGTTTTTCGCTTCTGGCGCCATATCTGGCCGGCCGTCGGCTGATCATGCCGGATCTGCGCGGCCACGGCGCCTCGCAAACGGGCAAGAACTGCGGCATCGCCGATTTCGCCGACGATATTGCCGGGCTGATCCTGCGCTTGCGGCTCGACCAGCCGGTCGTCGTCGGCCATTCTCTGGGCGCCATGGTGGCTATCGCATTGGCTGGGCGACACAGGGAGCTGATCGGCGGGCTGGTGGTCCTGGCCGGCACGTTGAAGCCCGATTTCGCGCCGGATCATCCGCTGGTTGCGGGCGTTCAGGCGCTGCGCGACCCGATCTCGCCGGCCGATCCGTTCTACGCCTGGTGGCATGCCTGCCGACCCGGCGTGCCCCCAGCCTTTCTCGCCGGCCTGGCGAAAGACGCCTCGGCGATGCCGGCGCCGCGCTGGCGCGCGATTCTCGAGGAAATCCGCCGCGCCGATCTGACCGACGCGGCGCGAGCCGTGCAGGCCCGGACGCTGATCATCGCCGGCGCGTGCGACCCGCTGTTCGGCGAGGCGCACCAGCAAGCGTTGCAATCCGCTCTTCCCGGAGCCATCTTTGTCCGCGCCGAGAACTGTGGCCACAACCCGCATTGGGAAGATCCGGCCCTTGTCGCAAAGGCCATCCTCAAGGCATTTGAAGTCTAACGCCCGACCAACGATTGCGATGTGGGCGACAGCCGCAAAGTCTCCGTTGGTTTGGTCAGGCCGAGCCGCGCGGCCTGCCAAAACGCCTGCCATACCGGTGAGGCGGCGAGGGCGGCCTGGTGGTGGGCATGCGCCTCTGCGCTGTCGAAGCCGGTGACGGACAGGAAGACGTTTCCATCAGCCCGTACCGGCAGGCGCGGAAAACTGTTTTCGGCGTGCTCCGTAACGAAAGCAGCGAGCAGACGTGCGTCTGCCGTCGTCAGGCACGCCGTCTCAGCCTCGAAGCGATTGGCGAAATCAACCTCCGTGCCGGGCTGCAAATGATGAATCTCGATGACAACGATGCCAGGCAGCGGCTTGTTTCGAATGGGCTTTTCGTCGGTGCCCAGGCTTGGCCGCTGCGCGCCCGCGAGGTCGAAGCCGGCGCCCGGCCAAGCCGGCTTGAGCGGCAGCACATCGTCGGAATCGATCATTGTCGCATTGGCGGCATGGCTGTGCGCCGCCCAGACCGGCCCGCCATAGAAATCGGCGAGAGCGTTTTTCCGCGCGACCATGCCGTCGAAGCCGCGCATCCAGACGAACATGTCTGGGCGGTCGAGATCCCGGAACTGGCCGATGATGGTCATTCCGGCGTCCTCCTGGCCCTCGATCAGTCTGCCGTCGAAGATGTCGATGAGCGTATCGCGCCGGCCGGGCTTCAGTGTGTATTGCCGCAGCTCGACGACAGGCGAGGCGCTCACGGCGGGTTTCGGCGGGGCATTCAGGGGCATGTTCATCCGTCTCTCCAAAACAGGGTAGTCATCCTGTTTTCAAAACAGACCGGTTGTCCTGTTTTGTCAATATGCTAATGTCCGGCAATGTCAGCAGAGATGACCGTTCGACCAAAACCGCGCCCAGGAAAACGCATCAACGACCCTGAAGGCATGCGCCGGAAGGTGCTCGATGTCGCTGAGGTCGCGTTCCAGGCGCGCGGCTATCATGCCTCTAGCTTCGGCGACCTGATGGCGGCGGCGGGTGTCAGCGGTGGCGCGTTGCATCACCATTTCCCGACCAAGAAGGCGCTGGCGCTGGCGGTGATCGACGAGCGTGTCGCCGCAGCGGTCGAAGAGACATGGATCGCGCCGGTGCTGGCGGCCAGCACTGCACGCGAAGGCGTGCGCGCGGTGTTCGAGGCCGTGGCGGCGGAGTTGGAGCAGCAGGGTTTCGTGCGCGGCTGCCCGCTCAACAATCTGGCGCACGAACTGTCGCTTGCCGATCCGGATTTCCGGATTGCCCTTGCCGGTATTTTTGCCGGGTGGCGGCGGGCGATTTCCGACAAGCTGCGAGCCGACCAGCAGGCGGGCAGGGATGAGGACACAGATCCCGAGCGCTTCGCCGCGCTGGCGGTCGCCGCCTATTCCGGGGCGATGTCGATGGCCAAGACGGCGCAGGATGCGAGCGTGCTGCGGGATTGCCTGGCAGGACTGGAGCGGAGCGCGCTGTCATCATCGCAGGGCGGATTGGCAGCCAGGCGCCGCCGCAGGGTGCTGCTACGACCAAGAACCCTTTGATACCGCAGCGACGAGGGATTTCGACGCGGCCGCTTTGACGTTGCGGCGCTACCGAGCGAGCGGCGGCGGTGTCGATGCGTGGCGACGGCAACTGGACGGCAGGGGGCCGCCTGTGCTGAATTTCGCGCATGATGACTCGCTTGCCGATCCACTCGATTTCCCGGCGCAGCCTGCTGAAGCAGATGGCAGGATTTGCCGCGGCCGGCGCATTTTCGCGTCCGGCATTCAGCCAGACCGGCCAGCGCGTCCAGTCCATCGACGCTACCTTCCTGTTCATCGCCGATGTCCATGCCTGCCGCATGGCGAGCGGGTTGAGCCCCAACTGCCTGCAGGAAGGCAAGACCGACGCCGCGCTGCTGCGCAACGTGGCAGCGCTCAACGATCTTGGCGACAAGGACTGGCCGGTCGAGATCAACGGCGTCGCCACCGGCCTGCGCTCGGCGGGCAGCCGCATCGGCACGCCGCTCGGCCTCGTCGTCGGCGGTGACATGACCGATGACGGCGGCGGCCAGATTACGCAGCCGAGCGAGGGCACCCAACTGCTCCAGTTCAGCCAGCGCTACCAGCAGGGCGTCGGCCCGGATCGCGTGCACATGCCGGTTTATGTCGGGCTCGGCAACCATGATCTCGACCAGAACGGGCCGCCGCACCATGTCGACTGGTACCGACGCGAACTGCGCGACTATGTCGAGGTCAACCATCGCGCCGGCGTGTTCTTCAAGCCGCCAGTGCCGGCCACCGACTATGATGTCGACACCGACTGCTATTCCTGGGACTGGGGCGGCCTGCATCTGATCCAGACGCATCGTTTCGCCGGCGACACTGGCCATGGCGCCGAGAGCAGCCTGCCATGGCTGAAGCAGGATCTGGCGACCTATGCGGCGGACGGCCGTCCGGTCATTCTGTTCCAGCACTATGGTTGGGACATTTTCTCGATAGAACGCTGGGATGCCGCCAAAAGGCACTTCGACGATGACGGCGCTGGCGCGCCGCATTGGTGGAGCGAGGCCGACCGGCAGGCGCTTCTGGCGGCGCTCAAGGGCTACAATGTCGTCGGCATCTTCCATGGCCACCAGCACGAAACGCCGCTGATCTATCGCCGTGACGGGCTCGATCTGTTCAAGCCGAAGGCCGCCTATATGGGCGGTTTCGCACTGGCCAGGGTGACTAGCGACGGCATGGATGTGGTGCTGGGCGAGGCGACCGGTGATCATGGCGAGGTCGCCTTCACCTATGCTTTCAGCAAAGGCTGGAGCACATGAAAAAGGCGGCCCTCGCGACCGCCTTTCCCAATAAAAGAGCGTTCTCGATGTCGGATCAGAGCGCCTTCTTGACCTTGTCCTTCACGTCGCCATAGGCCTTCTGCACCTTGCCGGCGATCCTGTCGGCCGTGCCTTCAGCCTGGGTCTGCCTGTTGCCGGTTGCCTTGCCGGCGGCTTCCTTGATCGAGCCCTTGATCTGCTTGGCCACGCCCGCGACCTGATCCTTGTTCACCATTTTTCGCATCTCCTGGGAGTTTTGAATTCGGCGGAATTCATCCGCGAAAGCAAACGAGCCGGTGTCGTTTAGGTTCCACGCGTTCCCGGTCGACAGGTGAGCTCGGGCAGCCGCTTCCTGTGGCAAGGCGGGCAGGCTATAGGCTGGTGACGCGCGCCGACCAAAGGATTTGGGTGATCGCGCATGCGGGGGAGACAAATGGCTGAATTCACACTCTTCATCGGCAACAAGTGCTTTTCCTCATGGTCGCTCCGGCCATGGGTCGCGATGAGACATCTGGAAATCCCGTTCGAGGAGGGTTTCGTGCGGCTGCGCACGCCTGAGACCTTTACCAATCTGGCGAAAGTGTCGCCGACCGGCCAGGTGCCCGTCTTGAATCACAATGGCAAGATCATCTGGGAAACCCTTGCCATCCTTGAATATCTGGCTGACCTGTTTCCGGAAAAAAATCTCTGGCCGGCCGATATCGACGCCCGCGCACTGGCGCGCTCTGCCGCGACCGAGATGCATTCCGGTTTCCGTGAAGTTCGCTACGGCTGGCCGATGAATTTGCGTCGGCCGAAGGGCCATAAGCCGCTCGATGCCGAAGGCGAGGCGCAACGCGAGCGCATCGAGGCGTTGTGGCGCGAGTGCCGGGAAAAATACGGCAAGGGCGGTCCGTTCCTGTTTGGCCATTTCACCGCGGCCGACGCCATGTATGCACCGGTCGTGACCCGCTTCGACACCTATGGCGGCACGCTTGCGCCGGATATGCGAGCCTATGTCGATGCCGTGCTGGCAACGCCGGCGATGCGGCACTGGTATGCCGAGGCGGCCAAGGAGACGTGGCCGGAACCCGGCCCGGACGAATAGGTGATCCAAACGAAAACGCCCCTCGCACCTTTTATCGTGCGGGGGGCGTCTTTGCCATCAACCTTTCTTCGATTGCTCTCATGAATTGCTGATGACACGGAATAAATGCGCGTTTGCGCAGATGGTTCCCGGATGCCGCGAAATTTTTTTGAGTTGGCGCAAGCGCGCCGTTTGGCGTCCGATTTGCCGTCATGCCAGGTGTTTTGGCCAGGTGTTTTGGGAGAATTGCGCAGGTGTGGCGGATGCAGATTTGACAGCGCGCCAAAAGAAGCCTAAAAGCATTTCGTCGATATTTGTTTGACTGACTTTTGTTATCCGCGCTTTCGAGCGCGCCTTTGACGAACTTCCCACATCAAAAATCGGGACAAACGACGTTGTGCATCCGCATGGCGTCGAACGAATATTTGCCATGGAAAGGGTTCGTCATGAGCACCGGCACAGTTA
>NZ_RZRQ01000096.1:0-19612 GCF_003997785.1 Mesorhizobium sp. M7D.F.Ca.US.004.01.2.1
CGTGTAAACAGTTCGGTGCCGATTATGCTGCTGTTCAGAGCGTTCAAGCTGCTGCCTCCAGAAGAGAAATATTGGCACCCCGGATAGCATCGAGGTTGCGGCTGACCTTGTCCACCGGCCAGTTCCACCACGCCACCGCCAGCAGCCGCCTGACCGTCCGGTCGTCGAAACGCATCCTTACCACCTTGGCCGCGTTGCCGGCGACGATCGCATAGGGCGGCACATCGTGCGTCACCACCGATTTCGCACCGACGATAGCGCCATGGCCGATTTCCACACCGGGCATGATCACCGCCTCCATGCCGATCCAGACGTCGTTGCCGACGATTGTGTCGCCGCGAACCTCCTTCGACCACGTCGCCGGGTCAAAGCCCTTTTCCCAGCCATGGTCGAAAATATTGAACGGATAGGTCGAAAAGCCGGACATTGCGTGGTTGGCGCCGTTCATGATGAAGCGCGCGCCCTCGGCGATGGCGCAGAACCGGCCGATGATCAGCTTGTCGCCTATGAACGGATAATGGTGCAGGACGCATTTTTCAGCGAATTTGTCCGGCCCGTCGGGGTCGTCATAGTAGGTGAAGTCGCCGATCTCGATGTTCGGCGCGTTCACCAGTCCCTTGAGAAAGCCGACGCGGGTGTGCATCGGGATCGGGTGCTTGATGTTGGGGTTGGGTCCGTCCATGTCGAAATCCGTCAGAGAAATGGCCGCCAGGCGCATCCGAAACTTGAATGCGCTCATTCAAAATAGCGTGATCCGCCCTATAGCACCAATCGACCGACGAGCGAGCTTTCCTTGACGGCTTTGCTCATTTGCCGCCGCGGCAGATGACGATCGGATCGGACAGCGCACTGTCGAAACCGCTGCCCTGATAGACGGTGACATTCGAGGCGCCGGGCGGCAGCATGAAGGTTCCTTCGACGATTTTCTGGTCGCCGGCAGGTGTGTGCAGAGCCCAGCTATAGGTGCAAAACTGAGGCGGCGCCTGGGGTTCGACGTGGCTGCAGTTCAATTGCGCGCCACCCAGCATGGCGGCGCCGCCGCAGCTGACGGCGTCCTTTGCGAGCGCGATTCCAGGCCATGCTGCGAGGCCTGCCACGGTCGCGATCTTCAACCAATTCATCGTCATATCCTCGCCCGATAACTGCCTGTCACCGGGTCTTTTTGTTGCGTCGCAACCCATGCGTCATTTTTTCCAGGCGGGCTTAGTCCGTCTTGCGCAGCGCGTCCAGCGGGATTATGTGCATGATGATAATAAGCATGCTCACTAAAAGTCGCGCCGAAAAACCCCAGTACCTCTCATGCCATCGTCACCCAACATCAGCTTCGTGCTGCACGATGTCGCGCGCCTGTTTCGAAAGCGGTTCGAGCAGCGGTCGCGGGCGTCGGGGCTGACCCGCGCCCAGTGGCAGGTGCTGGCCTATCTGTCCCTGCATGAAGGCATCCACCAGAACAAGCTCGCCGACCTGATCGAGATCACGCCGATCACGCTCGCCCGGCTGCTCGACAAGATGGAAGCAAGCGGCTTCGTCGAGCGCCGGCCCAATCCCGCTGACCGCCGGGCATGGCTGCTTTACCTGACGCCGCAAGCCCATCCGCTGACCGAAATCATGCGCAGCAATGGCCAGAAAATGCGTGACGAGGCCTTTGTCGGCCTTTCCACCGATGCCCAGCTGCATCTGCTGCAAACCCTGTCCCTCATCAAATCCAATCTGCTCGCGGCTTGCGCCCAGCCAGCCGTCGACCGGGAGAAAATACATGGCTGAATCAACCTCACCCAAGAAGCCTGTCGAAGAAGACGGATCCTCCACTGACCGGGCGAGTGACCAGATCATCCGGCTGGACAGCGAACGCGAACAGAGACGTGCCAACACCGTCGTCGACGACGAACTGGAAGCACCAGTCGCCCTGGCGCCGGCGGCACTCGAGGCTCCGTCCAAAGAGCCCCGGCAGGCCACGGTTGCGGTGGCGCCTCCGGCGCCGGTCAAGCCCAAGCGCAGCCGGGCACGGCCGATCCTGTTTGCCCTGCTTCCGGTCGCGCTGGTCGTCGGCGGCTACTACTACGTTGTCGGCGGCCAGCTGATGACGACGGACAATGCCTACATCCAGGCGCAGTCGCTCGGCGTCTCCACCGATGTCTCCGGCACCGTGCTTGAGATCGATGTTCACGAGAACGAGGCGGTGAAGAAGGACCAGGTGCTTTTCCGGCTGCGGCCGGCCTCTTTCGAAACCGCTCTTGCCGCGGCCCAGGCGCAGCTCGGGACCGTGCGCAACCAGGTGCTGACCTTGCAGGCGAGCTACCAGCAGTCGCAGGCGCTGATCGAGCAGGCGCAGGCCGACATCCCCTATTACGAGGCCGCCTTCCAGCGCCAGCAGGACCTGCTCAAGACCTCCACCTCCTCCAAGGCGACCTTCGACAGCGCCCAGCACGATCTCGTTGCCGCCCGCCAGAAAGTGTCCGTTGCCGAGGCGCAGGCGCAGGCGACGCTTGCCCAGCTTGGCGGCGACGCCAGCCAGCCGGTGGAGAAGAACCCCTTCTACCTGCAAGCCCAGTCTGCGGTGGACGACGCCCAGCGCAATCTTGCCGATTCCATCGTCAAGGCGCCATTCGACGGCATCGTCACCAATGTCGACGCGCTTCAGGTTGGCAAGTACCTGCCGGCTTCGCAGCCGGCGTTCAGCCTGATTTCGGCGACCGATTTGTGGATCGCGGCGGAGCCGAAGGAAACCGAACTGACCTATGTGCGGCCGGGACAGACAGCGACGATCAGCGTCGACAGCTATCCGGGTGCCGTCTGGCACGGCACGGTCGCCTCGATCAGCCCGGCGTCGTCGTCGAGCTTCTCGCTGCTTCCGGCGCAGAACACCACCGGCAACTGGGTCAAGGTCGTGCAGCGCATTCCGATGCGCGTGACGGTCGATGATCTCCGGGGCAAGCCGCCGCTGCGTGGCGGAATGAGCGTCGTGGTCGGCATCGACACCGGCCATGCGCGCGGCCTGCCGGACTTCGTGACCGATCTTATCAACCGGTTCGGACAAAAATCATGACCGGCGCGTCCGCGACAGGTGGCGTGATCGCCAATCGCGGCGCCATCACCGCCTGCGTGATCCTGGCCGTCATCATGCAGGCGCTGGACACCACCATCGCCAATGTGGCGCTGCCCTATATCCAGGGCAGCGTTTCGGCGAGCGCCGACCAGATCAACTGGGTGCTGACCTCCTATATCGTGGCTGCGGCCGTCATGACGCCGCCTTCAGGTTACCTTGCCAATCGTTTCGGCCGCAAGCGCATCCTGCTGATATCCATCACCGGCTTTGTCGTCGCGTCGGTGCTGTGCGGCTTCGCGCAGTCGCTGCCGCAGATCGTCGGCTTCCGCCTGCTGCAAGGCCTGTTCGGCGCCGCCCTGGTGCCGCTGGCGCAGAGCATCCTGCTCGATATCTACAGCGTCGAAGAGCGCGGCTCGGCGATGGCGCTGTTCGGCGTTTCCGTGATGGTCGGGCCGGTGCTCGGGCCGGTCATCGGCGGCTGGCTGACCGAAAATGTCAGCTGGCGCTGGGTTTTCTACATCAACGTCCCGATCGGCGCCCTGGCTTTCGCCGGCGTGTCGATGTTCGTCCAGGAAACCAAGACGGATCTCAAGGCGAGGCTGGACTGGCTAGGCTTCGGCATGCTCAGCGTCACCATCGCATCGCTGCAGATGTTCCTCGATCGCGGCGAGCAGCTCAACTGGTTCTCGTCCTCCGAGATCATCGTCGAGGCGCTGATCTGCACGTCGGCCTTCTACATCTTCCTCGTTCACACCTTCACCGCCCGCAACACGTTCGTGAACCCGAGGCTTTTCCTCGACCGCAACTTCGCCGTCGGCATGATCTTCATCTTCATCATCGGCATCACCTATCTGGCCTCGCTGGCCCTGATGACGCCCTATCTGCAGACGCTGATGGGCTATCCGGTGGTGACGGCCGGCATCGTCATGGGGCCGCGCGGTCTCGGCACCATGGCGTGCATGTTCCTGGTCGGCAGGTTGATCGGCAAGGTGGACACGCGCTGGCTGCTGTTGACCGGCCTGCTGGTCACCGCCTGGGCGATGTACGACATGACCGGCTGGACCCCTGATGTCTCGCAATGGACGATCATCAGCACCGGCTTCATCCAGGGCGCGGGCCTGGGCTTCCTGTTCGTGCCGCTGACCACCATCACCTTCGCCACGCTGGCGCCGGAGCGGCGCGCGGAAGGCACTGGCCTATACAATCTGTCGCGAAACATCGGCTCCTCCGTCGGCATATCCGTCGTCACCGCGCTGTTGACGCAGAACGTGCAGATCAACCACGCCAACATCGCCACCTATGTGACGCCCTACAACCAAGCGTTCAGCAATCCGGCGATCTTCCAGGCGATGGACCCCTACAGCGCCGCCGGCCGTGCCGCGCTCGACGGCGTGGTGACTCTGCAGGCGACGATCATCAGCTACATGAACGACTTCAAGCTGATGATGATCCTGTCGCTTGCCGCCATTCCGCTGGTTCTCCTGCTGCGCAAGCCGGCGACACCGGCCAAGATCGATCACAGCGCCGTCATGGAGTAACGGGCGACGCGGCCAAAAAGAAACCGGGGCCCTGTGAGGGACTACAGGACCCCGGCAGATACGGCTTCCCAAGAAATATGGCGCCTCGTCATGAGGTGAGGACGGCAGGCCCGAGAAAGCCCCAACGGTTCTGCCTGTATCCCCTCGCCGGAAGCCGTTACTTTGGCAACAACACCTTGTTGACGACATGGATGACGCCGTTCGACTGGTTGACGTCGGCGATCGTCACCTTGGCCTCGCCACCGGACTCATCCATGATGTAGAGCTTGCCCTTCTTGACTTCGGCGGTCAGCGTATCGCCGGAAACGGTCTTCATCTCGTACTTGCCGCCCATTGCCTTGGCCTTCTTCATCATTTCGGCGCCCGAAATCTTGCCGGCCACGACATGAGCGGTCAGCACCTTGGTCAGTTGGTCCTTGTTCTCGGGCTTCAGCAGCGTGTCGACGGTGCCCTTGGGCAGCTCCGCGAAGGCTGCGTTGGTCGGCGCGAAGACAGTGAACGGACCGGCGCCCTGCAGCGTGTCGACAAGGCCGGCCGCCTTCACGGCGGCGACCAAGGTCGTGTGGTCCTTCGAATTGACAGCGTTCTCGACGATGTTCTTGGTGGTGTACATCGGCGCGCCGCCAACGTTCGGGTTCTTGGCATAGGCGGGAGCGGCAATCGCCACGCCGGCGACAAGTGCGGAAATGGCGACGGTCCTGAATGACGGCAAGCGCATGTGTTCTTCCTCCGGGTGAGGGCTGATCGGAATTGATAGCCTTTGGAAACGCACACGCAGTCACGCCGCTTGCGGGGCGCTAGTTTCGCCGGTCACGGGAACGTGATGAAAGGGTCCGTTCAACAAAAAAGCCCCGGGCGAACCGGGGCTTTTTTGATTTCGCAAAGGCAACGCCTTCTATTCCGCCGGTGACGGTTTCTTTCGGAACAGTGCGATCAGATTGTCCCACAGCTCGATCTTGGCGCCCTGGCGCTTCATGATCACGCCTTGCTGGAGGATCGACAGCGTGTTGTTCCAGGCCCAGTAGATGACCAGGCCGGCCGGGAAACCCGCCATCATGAAGGTGAAGATGACGGGCATCCAGGTGAAGATCGCGGCCTGCGTCGGATCCGGCGGCGTCGGGTTCATGCGCATCTGCAGGAACATGGTGACGCCCATGATCAGCGGCCAGACACCGATCATCAGCATGTGCGGCAAGGTGACCGGAACGAGGCCGAACAGATTGAAGATCGACGTCGGATCGGGTGCCGCCAGATCCTGGATCCAGCCGAAGAACGGCGCATGCCGCATCTCGATGGTGATGTAGAGCACCTTGTAGAGCGAGAAGAAGACCGGAATCTGCAGCGCCACCGGCCAGCAGCCGGCAAGCGGATTGATCTTCTCGGTCTTGTACAGCTCCATCATCGCCTGCTGCTGCTTCATCTTGTCATCCGCGTATTTCTCGCGGATCTCGAGCATCTTGGGCTGCACCTTCTTCATGTTCGCCATCGACGCGTAGGACTTGTTGGCGAGTGGGAAGAAGATGGCCTTGACGATGACGGTGGTGGCGAGGATCGCCAGGCCGAAATTGCCGAAGAATTTGTAGAGCGTGTCGATCAGCCAGAACATCGGCTTGGTGATGAAGTGGAACCAGCCCCAGTCGATCAGCAGGTCGAACCGCTTGATGTGGCGGTCTTCCGCATAGGCGTTGATCTTGCCGACCTCCTTGGCGCCGGCAAAGATTTCGCTCTCCACCGTCGCCGACTGACCGGCATCGACGGTGATCGGGTCGGTCAGGAAGTCGGACTGGTAGCGATGGCGGCCATCCTCGAAATAGGCGTAGCGCGGCTGGAACGGCTGCTTCTCGGTCGGCACCAGCGTCACCGCCCAGTATTTGTCGGTGATGCCGAGCCAACCGTCGGTCGACTTGCCCGGCGTGAACTGCTTGTCCTTCTCGATGGACGCGTATTTGTGTTCCTGCAGGCCTTCGGTGCCGGTGAAGCCGATCAGGCCCTCATGCAGCACATAGGTGCTGGCAACGGCCGGCTTGTCGAAACGGGTGACGCGGCCGTAATTGGACAGCGAGACAGCGGCCGTGCCCGAATTCTGCACCGTGTCGGACACCGTGAACATGTAGTTGGTATCGACGGAAAAGGTGCGCTTGAAGGTCAGGCCCTTGTCGTTCGAATAGGTCAGCGTGACCGGGGTTGTCGGCGTCAGCGTCGCATTGCCGTCGACGACCCACACGGTCTCGGGACCAGGCACCGCGCCGGTCTTGTCGTTGCCGACGAAGCCGATCTCGGCATAGTAACCATTGGGGAGTGCTGCCGGGTTGAGCAGGCTGATCTCGGGCGAATTCTTGTCGACCGTCTCGGTATAGTGCCTGAGCTTGAGGTCGTCGAGACGGGCGCCGGTCAGGTTGATCGAACCCTCGAGGCTTGGCGTATCGATCTTGGCGCGGGTCGTCGTGGCGAGTGCCTGTTCGCGGCCGGCCGGCGTCACGGCGTCGGTACCGGGTGCGTTCGGAATGGCGCCAGGTGCGGCGGGCGTTCCGGTGTCGGTGCCGGGATTTGTGCCGGCGGCCTTCTTCTGCTCTTCGACGCGCTGCTGTTCGACGCGGGCCGCTTCGCGCTGCGCCTCACTGCGCGGCAACACGTAAAAATATTGCCATACCGCCAGGATCAGCACCGACAGCGCGATGGTGATGAAGAAGTTCCGGTTGTTTTCCATCGAAAGCCCTTGGCCTATCGTGTTCCGCGCAGTCGGCGGGAGAGTTCGGCCTTCAACTGGCCGAACGGAATGGTAAGCACGTCTTCACGCCCGACGATGACATAGTCATTGCCAGGCGCCATGTCACTTGCCGCATGCGTACGGACAGCCTCTCGCAGCCGCCGCCGGACGCGGTTGCGGACAACCGCATTGCCGACCTTCTTGGTGACGGTGTAGCCGACGCGCGGCGACAGGCCGTCGCCGCGGTCGAGAACTTCAACGAGAAAAAGCCGCCCGCGTCGCTTTTCACCACGACGGACGGCCAGGAATTCCGCGCGCTTCAGAAGCCGCTTGGGATTTGGTCCCACTGGCTTGCCGGATGCGGGCAACGATCTCGTCTTCCGTTCAGGCGCTGAGCCGCTTGCGACCGCGGTTGCGGCGAGCTGCGACGACGCCGCGACCACCCTTGGTGGCCATGCGGGCACGGAAGCCGTGCCGACGTTTGCGGACGAGTTTAGACGGTTGGTAGGTACGCTTCATTTGTTTTAATACCGCGGGGTGCGGCCCTTCTTGATTCTGTCACTGTGTAACAGGAGCTTTGCCGGGCCGGCTTTGGCGCGATCGAAACCGCGCCGGGACGAATGGCCCGAGCGTGTGCGGGCTTATAGAAAGAAGGCTTTTGGAAGTCAATCCGGAGTCGTCGGGCCGAAGCCGGGCGTCGTTCAGGTCGGTTTATGTTTCCGACCAAGGATGAAATTGGCAAAAAAGCCGTAATCGCCTAATCTGCGTTGATCAAGTGATTGTGAAGACATGGACCGCATGAGCGAAACCATACAAGCGCAGGAAACGATCGGCACGGCGGAGCCAGCCATCGTGCGCACGGTGCCGCTGTCGCGCGGCCTATCGACCAAGCTGCTGCTGCTCACCATTGCTTTCGTGCTGCTGGCCGAAGTGCTGATCTTCCTGCCCTGGATCGCCAGCTACCGGCTGAACTGGCTGAAGGAGCGGCTGAGCACGGCGGCGGCTGTGTCGATCGTGCTGGTGCAGGGTGAACCCACCTCGCTGTCGCGCACGGCGCAGAACGACGTGCTGATGGCAATCGGCGCCAAGGCGATCGCCGTGCGCGACGGCGGCGTCTCGCGGCTGCTGGTGGTGGCCGAAATGCCGCCGAAGGTCGACGAACACATCGATATCGCCTCGATCGGCATGATCAAGGGCATGACCGGCGCGCTCGACACGCTGTTTTTCGGCGGCGGCCGGATGCTCCGCGTCTTCGGCCCGGTCGGCGACTCGGACAAGGAGTTCGAGCTGATCATGCCGGACAACAGCTTGCGCAATGCGATGCTGCGATATTCCCGCAACGTCGCCTTTGTCTCGCTGCTGATCTCGCTGTTCACCGCCATGCTGGTCTATGCCGCCATCGACCTGATCATGATCGGGCCGATCCGGACGATGACGCGCTCGATGCTGTCTTTCTCCGAAGCCCCCGACGATCCCGGGCGCATCATCCATCCGGCCGCCCGCGCCGACGAGATCGGCGTCGCCGAGCGCGAGCTGTCGCAGATGCAGGAGCGGCTGCAGAAAATGCTCTCCGAGCAGAAGCACCTTGCCGACCTTGGCCTCGCCGTCTCCAAGATCAACCATGACATGCGCAACATCCTGGCTTCGGCGCAGCTGATGTCGGACCGCCTGCGCCAGGTCAAGGACCCGACCGTGCAGGCCTTCGCGCCGAAACTGCTGCGCGCGCTCGACCGCGCCGTCTCCTATTCCGAAGGCGTGCTCGCCTATGGCCGCACCCAGGAGCCGCCACCGGCGCGCCGACGCTTGCGGCTGCGCCAACTGGTCGAGGACGTGCACGGCCTGCTCGACATCGAGCAAGGCATCGAGTTCGTCAATTCCGTCGAGCCGGCCTTCGAGGTAGACGCCGATTCCGACCAGCTGTTCCGCGTGCTCACCAATCTGTGCCGCAACTCGGTGCAGGCAATGGCGGCAGACAGTGAAAGCGCCCTGGTGCGCCGCCTGGCGGTGTCGGCCGTGCGCCTGGGCAGCGTCAGCCGCATCGCCGTCAGCGACACCGGCCCCGGCCTGCCACCCAAGGCGCGCGAGAACCTGTTCGCGGCGTTCCGCGGCTCGGCCCGTAGCGGCGGCACCGGCCTTGGCCTGGCGATCGCGCACGAGCTGATCCGCGCGCATGGCGGCACGGTGGAACTGGTCGAGAGCATTGGCGGGCGCACCACATTCGCGGTCACCATCCCCGACCAGCCGGTCCGGCTCGACCAGGCCCGCAACGGCCTGCGCCGCCCGGCATGATAGGGTTGGGCTGTTTCGCCCGGCAATCCGCGCCTACCCAGCCTTCGAATTTGGAATGCATATAGCCGAAGCGGCTCCGGCAAAGAGAACCGCACGGACTGGAGACAATCCAGAGCCCGGACATGCCACGCCGAGCTGTTACGATGCGCCGGGCAAACGGCCCGTCATCGCCGGATGACACGCCTGCGACAAAACTTTTACCGGATCGGCTTGCTTTTCGGAAATTCAGTCGCTAGGGAACACGTCTCGTCGCGGTCGGTCGTTCACGATCGGCTCGCGGGGTCATGGAAAGCATGGCCTGTTGCGCGCCCGTAGCTCAGCTGGATAGAGCACCAGACTACGAATCTGGGGGTCAGGAGTTCGAATCTCTTCGGGCGCGCCAAAATCATCCATGGGCTATGGTTCGTTGATTTGCGACCGCTGCTGTCTCATTCGCAGGACAGGCGGATACCAGCGGAGCCTGATTTGACCATGCCTCCTACCAGCATCAGGCGCGCACTTATCACCGGAGCCGGTGCGGCCGATGGCATTGGCTTTGCCATTGCCCGCCAACTTGGCCAAGCCGGGCATGCCGTCCTTCTCACCGGCGCCAGTGCGCGTGTGCTCGATCGCGCCGTTGCGCTTTGTGCCGAGGGCATCGATGCCAAGGCCGTGGTCGCCGATCTCACCATTGCTGCTGATGTCGCGCGGTTGCGGGATGATGTCGGCGCCGTCGATATCCTGGTCAACAATGCCGGCATGGGCTCGCTGGCATCACCCTCGGTCGACAAGACGTTTCTCGCCATGACCGAGGCCGACTGGGACCAAGGGATCGACGTCAGCCTGAAGACGGCATTCCTCGTCACGAAGGCGTTTCTGCCGGCGATGGTCGACGCGGGCTACGGGCGCATCGTCAATGTCGCGTCGGTCACCGGGCCACTGGTGTCCTTCGAAGGCACATCAGCCTATTCCGCCGCCAAGGCCGGCATGGTGGGCCTGACGCGCGCACTCGCGCTCGAAGTGGCGAAAAACGGCATCACGGCCAATGCCGTCGCCCCCGGCTGGATCGAAACGGGTTCGTCGAGCGAGATGGAGCGGCAAGCCGCCCTGCATACGCCGCCGGCGCGGGCCGGGCGGCCGGATGAGGTTGCCGCTGCGGTCGTGTTCCTGGCCTCGGAAGGCGCCAGTTATGTCAACGGCGCCCTGCTGGTGGTCGACGGCGGCAACAGCCTTCAGGAGCGCAAGGGCTGAAGGCTCAAAGGCGCTTGTCGTCAGGGTCTGTCGGCGGGCAGGCCTCGCCCAAGCTCCTCGCCCCTCACGACGCCTTGGCCAGAAAGTTCCGATAGTCCGACTTGGCCTGCAGCAGGCGCAAAACGTTGTCTCGCGATCCCCGCACATGGGCGCGCGCCAGCGTGCCGGCTCTGGCAGCGTCGCCGGCACAGATGGCGTCGACGATTTCAGCGTGCTCGTCGCGGGCGATCTTCCATTCGTCCAGCCAGAGCAGTTCCGTCCAGACATAGTGCTGGCACTTGTCGAGGATGCCGCACAGCATGCCGTGCAGCATCACGTTGCCGCTGATTTCGGCGATGACGCGGTGCAGGTCGATGCCGACTTCCAGTTCCTGGAATTTTTCCCTGTTGGTGCGCTCCGGAATGGCGGCCAGCCGCTCGCATTCGGCCAGCATGGCGCGCAGCCGCGCCTTGTCCGCCTCCGTTGCCGCCGCTGCCGCCAGTTCCGTCGCATGGCCGTCGAGCAGCTCGCGGATCTCGAACGCCTCGCGGAACATGTTGATGTCGAACTCGGTGACGACATAGCCCTGGCGCGGCCGGCCGGTGACCAGGCCGTCGCGCTCGAGGCGGTTGAAGGCCTCGCGCACCGGCGTGCGGCTGACAGTCAGTCTCGCGGCGATGTCGTTTTCGGTGATGCGCGAACCCGGCGGGATCTGGCCGGTCACGATCATCGCCTTGAGCGCGGAGTAGACCGAGTCGCGCAGCGTATTTTTGGTTTCCTTGGCCAAGGTTCCCTTCCCACTTCTCCGGCCTTTCAGCCGGAACACGCATAGCTGTAGCCGCTGTCGGCGCAATTTGCCACGCCCCCGGCGAGGTCGTCCCTCGCCACCTTGTCCGGCGCGAAACGCGTAGATTCGATCGCGCCGGATGGTGTTGACATCAACGATCCCTAAGCTACACTCAAAATTGTATACAAAATAGCATGCGAAATCAAAAACAATGGGAACACCGGTTGGAGAGCCGAAAAATGAACAGGACCAGAAGCGTTAGCGTTGTTGCGGTTGCCGCCCTCATGGCGTCGTTCGCGGCCCCCGCCATGGCGGGCGACACCATCACAGTCGCCTCATGGGGCGGCACCTACCAGGAGGCGCAGACCAAGGCGTTCTTCAAGCCGACCGCCGACGCGCTCGGCATCACCATCAAGGAAGACACCACCAACGGCCTCGACGACGTGCGGCTACAGGTGACCGGCAATGCGGTGAAATGGGACATCACCGAACTTGGCGCCGACGAATGCGCGCGTGGCTCGAAGGAAGGGCTGTTCGAGAAACTCGACTACGGCATCATCGACAAGAGCGGCATCAACCCGAAGCTTGTCCATGACGACTGGGTCGGTATTTCCTACACCTCGGTCGTGCTGATCTACCGGACCGATGTTTTTGGCGACAAAGGCCCGAAGACATGGGCCGATTTCTGGAACGTGGAAAAATTCCCGGGACGGCGCGCGCTGAGCGGCAGCCAGTCGACCGAAACGCTGAGCGTCGCGGCACTGGCCGAGGGCATTCCGATCGACAAGGTCTATCCGGTCGATATCGACGGCGCGTTGAAGTCCGTCGACAAGATCCGTGGCCATGTCGACGCCTGGTGGACCTCCGGCGCCCAGGCCATGCAGCTGGTGAAGGACGGCGAAGTCGATATGGCGAGCATCTGGAACGGCCGCGCCGGCACCTTGAAGAAGGAAGGCGCGCCGGTCAGCTTCTCGTTCGACCAGGGCGTGCTGACCGCCGACTGCATGGTCATCCCCAAGGGCGCGAAGAACAAGGAAGCGGCGATGAAGGCGCTGGCGATGTTCGTCAGCCCGCAATTGCAGGCCAACCTGCCGCTCTATGTCGACAATGGGCCTGTCAACGAGAAGGCTTTCGAGACCGGCAAGATCCCGCAGGACAGGATCAAGGACATCAATTCGGCGCCCGAAAACGTCAAGAAGCAAGTGTTGCAGGATGCCGAGTTCTGGCGCGACACCCTGGTCGAGGCGACAGAAAAGTTCAACAATCTGATCCAGCAATAGGCTGCGGCCGGAAGCTCACGGCGAGGCGGCGCAACCTGCACCTGCCTCGCCACCTCTTGTTTGCCGCCTAAGGAGAGAAAAATCTTGTCCATTGCGCCATCCGCGCTGCCGATCAGCATGCGCGGCATCGAGAAACGATTTGGCAGCGTAGCGGTGCTGCGCGACCTCAACCTCGATGTCGAGGCCGGTGAGTTCCTGACGCTGCTCGGCCCTTCCGGCTCCGGCAAGACGACGCTGCTGATGATCCTGGCCGGCTTTGTGCGGGCCAATGCCGGCAGCATCAAGGTTGGCAATGACGAGATCATCACCACGCCGCCGCACAGGCGCAACATCGGCATGGTGTTCCAGAACTACGCGCTGTTTCCGCATATGAACGTCTTCCACAACATCGCTTTTCCGCTGAAGCAGCGCGGCGTCGCAGCCACCGAAACGGCCGAGCGTGTCGAGAAGGCGCTCGATCTGGTGAAATTGCAGGGACTGGGCGAGCGCCGGGTCGACCAGCTCTCCGGCGGCCAGCGCCAGCGTGTCGCGCTGGCGCGCGCCATCGTCTTCGAGCCGCGCATCGTGCTGATGGACGAACCGCTGTCGGCGCTAGACAAGGGCCTGCGCGAGCACATGCAGATCGAGCTGCGCGCGCTGCACCGGCGGCTCGGCATGACCACCGTCTATGTCACGCACGACCAGCGCGAAGCCATCACCATGTCGGACCGCATCGCAGTGATGAACGCCGGGCGCATCGAACAGCTCGACAAGCCCGAAACCCTCTACGCCAGGCCGCAGACGCGATTTGTAGCCGGCTTCATCGGCGAATCGAATTTCATTCCGGTCGAGTGCCGCAACGGCTCCGTCTGGTACGAGGACCGGAGAATCCACACCGCAGCGGCAGTGCCGGCGGCAGGCCAGCACCTGATGGTGGTGCGGCCGGAAAAGCTGAGGCTCTTGGCAAACGCCGAACAGCCAAACAGCGTCAACGTGCTCGAGGCGACAGTCAGCGACATCATCTATCAGGGCGACAGCTTCGTCTGCTACGCGGTGCTGCGCGATGGCCGTCAGCTGACGCTGCGCGATTATTGCCGCAGCGATGTGCTGGCGAAAATGCCGGCTCCCGGCCAGCCGGTCAGCCTCGGCCTCGATGCTCAGGACACGATCCTGGTGGCATCAGACTGATGAGCGCGCAACCCGCCCTCATGGAAGAGACTGGCCGCGCGGATCAGTCCCTGAACGCGCAGGCGCTGCGCACTGACGCGCGGCGCGAGTCGTTGCGGCTGCTGGCGCTGTTGTCGCCAAGCCTGTTCCTGGTCTTCGCCATCATCATCGTGCCGATCGGCTGGCTGTTCTGGCTGTCGCTGTTCGACGAGGCCGGCGGCTTCAGCGCCGCCAATTATGCGCGCTTCTTCGAGCAGGCCTCCTACATCAAGACCTTCGTCACCACCTTCAAGGTCGCCTTCATCGTCACCGGCGCCTGCGTCCTGCTCGGCTATCCCTTGGCCTACATGCTGTCGCAGCTGCCGCGCCGGGCGGCGTCGATCTGCCTGATTTTTGTCATCCTGCCGTTCTGGACATCGGTTCTGGTGCGCACCTATGCCTGGCTGGTGATCCTGCAGCGCAAGGGCCTGATCAACAGCTGGCTGATCGACCTCGGCGTCATCAACCAGCCGCTGTCGCTCGCCAACAATCTGTCGGGCGTCGTCATCGGCATGACGCATATCTTGCTGCCGTTCCTGGTGCTGCCGCTCTACGCTTCGATGAAGACGATCGACACCGACTGCCTGCGCGCCGGCATGAACCTCGGCGCCGGCCCGGTCGCCACCTTCCGGCAGATCTTCTTTCCGCTGTCGCTGCCCGGCCTCGCCTCGGGCGTGGTCATCGTCTTCGTGCTCTGCCTGGGCTTCTTCGTCACGCCTGCGCTGATGGGCGGCGGCAAGGTGATCATGTGGGCGATGCGCATGGAGCAGACCACCAGCCTCTATTCAAACTGGGGCGCGGGTGCGGCACTTGGCGTGGTGCTGCTGGTGGTCACGCTAGCGCTTCTCGGCCTGTTCCAGTGGCTGCTCGGCGCGCGCGCCACCGGTGTGTGGAGTTCGCGATGAGCGAGGATATCGGCCTGCCGATCTCGCACCGGCAACGTCTGTGGCTCTACGGCCTCGGCGGCCTCGTGCTGCTGTTCCTGATCGCGCCGTCGATCATCATCGTCATCATGTCGTTTTCGGACTCGACGCTGCTGCAATTCCCGCCACAGCAATGGTCGCTGCGCTGGTACCAGGCCTATTTCGGGTCACTGGAGTGGCGCGACGCCACGATCGTCTCGGTCAAGGTGGCTGTTACGACGGTGCTGGTGGCGACGCCGCTCGGCACTGCCGCAGCCTATGCCATCAACCGGGGCACGCTGCGCTTCAACGGCACCATCAACGCGCTGCTGACGGCGTCGCTGATCGTCCCGGTGATCCTGATCGGCATCGGCACCTTCTTCCTCTATGCGCGCATCGGGCTCAACAACACGCTGACCGGCCTGGTCATCGCGCACACGGTGCAGGCGCTGCCGCTGGTGGTGCTGACCGTGCTGTCGGGACTGCGCTCCTACGACATGAACCAGGAGCGCGTGGCGCGCAGCCTCGGCGCCGGACGCGTCGCCGCCTTCTGGCAGGTGACCATGCCGCAGATCCGCTTCTCGATCGTCTCGGGCGCGCTGTTCGCCTTCATCACCTCCTTCGACGAAGTGGTGGTTTCGCTGTTCATATCTGGCGGCGAGACCACGACATTGACGCGCCGCATGTTCAATGCGCTGCGCGACCAGATCGACCCGACGATCGCCGCCATCTCCACCTGCCTGATCGTGCTCTCGGTCGTGCTGTTGTCGGTTGCGCAGATCTTCGGGCGGCGGCATTGATTTCAGATGACCAATTCGCAGACGTGACCAGGGATATCCAGACAGAATGCGTGATTTCCAGTTTCCCGGCCGCTCGCCGGTTCGTGCCACCGAGGCGGTTGCCGCGACCTCGCATCCGCTTGCAACCCTTGCGGCAATCGAGATGCTGCGCTCCGGCGGCAACGCCATGGATGCCGCGGTCTGTGCCGCCGCCGTGCAGGGCGTGGTCGAGCCGCAGTCGACCGGCATCGGCGGCGACTGCTTCGTGCTCTATTCTCCCGGGGGGCAAGGCAATGTACTGGCCTTCAACGGCTCCGGCCGCGCGCCGGCCAAGGCGACGGTCGACTGGTATCTGGAAAAAGGCTTCGACAGCATCCCGCTGCAGGGTCCGCATGCGGTCACCGTGCCGGGCGCCGTCGATGCCTGGAGCCGCCTGCTCGAGGACCATGGCCGCAAAGGCCTTGCCGAGGCGCTGGCGCCGGCCATCCATTATGCCGAGAACGGCTATGTCGTGCATGACCGCGTCGCCTTCGACTGGGCCGAACCGGAGACCGATCTTTCGGCCGACGAGCATGCCGCGCGCATCTTCCTGCCCGGCGGCAACGCGCCGAAAGCCGGCGACGTCCACCGGCAGCCGGAACTGGCGGCGACCTTGCGCATCATCGCCAAACACGGCCGGGCCGGTTTCTACGAAGGCGCTGTCGCCGACGATATAGTGCGCCGGCTCAATGAATTGGGCGGGCTGCACTCGGCCGAGGATTTCGCGGCGACCAGAGGCGACTATGTGGCGCCGGTTAGCACCTCCTATGGCGGCCATGATATCCACCAGATGCCGCCGAACAATCAGGGCCTGACGGCGCTTTTGATGCTCAACGTGCTGTCGGGCTTCAAGCTTGGCGAGCTCGACCCCAATGGCGCCGAGCGCCTGCATCTGGAGATCGAAGCCGGGCGTCTGGCCTATCGCGACCGCGACCGCTATGTCGGCGACCAGGACCGTGTTCCGGTGCCGGTCAAGCAACTCCTGTCCGGCGCCTATGCCGACCGGCTGCGCGCCGAGATCGACCGCGAACGTGCCATGACGCATCTGCCGCGCGTGGAGCTGCCCGGCAGCGACACGGTCTACATCTCCATCGTCGACCGCGACCGCAACGCGGTCTCCTTCATCAACTCGACCTATTATTCGTTCGGCAGCGGCGTCGTCGGCCCGAAGACCGGAATCGTGCTGCAGAACCGCGGTTCGAGCTTCCGCCTCGACCCGGCACATCCGAACGCGATCGCGCCCGGCAAGCGGCCGATGCACACGATCATGCCCGGCATGGCGACGAAGAACGGCCGCGTGGTGATGCCGTTCGGCGTCATGGGCGGCGGCTACCAGCCGTTCGGGCATGTCCACCTGCTCACCAACATGATCGACTTCGGCATGGATCCGCAGCAGGCGCTGGATGCGCCCAGGGTGTTCTACAATGACGACACTGTTGAGGCCGAGCGCAACGTTCCTGCCGAGGCGATCGAGGGCCTGCGCCGACGTGGCCATCGCACAGCCGAGCCGCATCATCCGCTAGGCGGCGGGCAAGTGGTGCTGATCGACTGGGAGAAGGGCACGCTGACCGGCGCTTCCGATCCGCGCAAGGATGGCTTGGCGCTTGGATATTGATATAGACCCAGTCTGCCGTGGCATCACATATGCGTGTCGCGGCTGGATTTTGACGGGTTGGAAAGATAGTCGGTGATCATGGCCAGTATCGCAAATTCTCCTGGGCTTTCCCGCCGCCTCGCCGCCGGCGCCGATGATGCGCCCGCCATCCTGGCACCCGACAGGGCGACGCTCACCCATGGCGGACTGCGCGGCCTGATCGCCGACACGGCAAAACAGCTGCATGCGCGCGGCATCGGCCGAGGCGACAGGGTGGCGATCGTGCTGCCGAACGGACCCGAGATGGCCACCGCCTTCGTCGCCGTGGCAGCCGCCGCCTCGACGGCACCGCTCAATCCCGCCTACCGGGCCGACGAGCTCGATTTCTACCTGACCGACATCGGCGCCAAGGCGATCCTTGTCGCGGAAGGCGAGACCGGACCGGCGGTGACGGTTGCCGAGCGCCTCGGCATCGGCGTGCTGCGGCTTGTCGTGCAGCCGGACACACCAGCCGGCAGCTTCACGATCGAGGGCGCGGCGATCGGACCGCAAGCGGCGCCCGACATGGCGCGGGATAATGACATCGCGCTGTTGCTGCACACTTCGGGCACGACATCGCGGCCAAAACTGGTGCCGCTCAGCCATGCCAACATCGCGGCCTCATCAGCCCATATCGGCGCGACACTTGGCCTGACGGCCGATGACCGTTGCCTCAACATCATGCCGCTGTTCCACATTCACGGCCTGATCGCGGCCGTGCTGTCGTCGCTGGCATCAGGCGGCAGCATCTACTGCACGCCCGGCTTCAACGCGCTGCGCTTCTTCCAGTGGCTGAGCGAGGCACGACCAAGCTGGTACACGGCGGTGCCGACCATGCATCAGGCGATCCTGCCCAGGGCGGCGCGCAACACCGAGGTGCTGGCGGCAGCGCGCCTGCGCTTCATCCGCTCGTCCTCGGCCTCGCTGCCGGCGCAGGTGATGGCCGAACTAGAGGCGACTTTCGGCTGCCCGGTGATCGAATCCTACGGGATGACCGAGGCGGCGCACCAGATGGCGTCGAACCGGCTGCCGCCGGGCCAGCGCAAGCCGGGCAGCGTCGGTGCCTCCGCCGGCCCGGACGTGGCTGTCATGGCGCCCGACGGGCGGTTGCTGAAAGCCGGCGAGACCGGCGAGATCGTCATTCGCGGGCCCAACGTCACGGTGGGCTACGAGAAGAACCCGGATGCCAATTCCACGGCTTTCGCGCATGGCTGGTTCCACACCGGCGACCAGGGCGTGCTGGACGAGGACGGCTATCTCAGGGTCACCGGACGGCTCAAGGAGATCATCAACCGCGGCGGCGAAAAGATCTCGCCGCTCGAGGTCGACGACGTGCTGATGGACCATCCAGCGGTGGCGCAGGTCGTCACCTTTGCCATGCCGCATGACAAGCTGGGCGAGGAGGTGGCGGCGGCGGTGGTGCTGCGCGAAGGCATCAGCGCCACCGAGGGCGACATCCGCACCTATGCCGCGACGCGGCTTGCCGACTTCAAGGTGCCGCGCAAGATCCTGATCCTGGACGAGATCCCCAAGGGCGCGACCGGCAAATTGCAGCGCATCGGCCTTGCCGCCAAACTCGGACTTTGACGATGAAGATCACCATCTTCGGCGCCGGCGCGATCGGCGGCTATCTCGCAGCCAAGCTGGCAATCACTGGGCGGACCGATCTTTCGATCGTCGCGCGCGGCGCGCATCTGGAAGCGATCAAGGCGAACGGCCTGCGCCTGATCGAGGATGGCCAGGAGACGTCCGTCCCCGTCCGGGCCGCCGCGAAAGCCGAGGAACTTGGCGTGCAGGATTATGTCGTGCTGGCGCTGAAAGCCCATTCCCTCACCCCGGCCCTTGACCAGATCGCGCCGCTGCTCGGGCAGCACACCGCCGTCGTCACCATGCAGAACGGCGTGCCGTGGTGGTATTTCCACGGCGTCGGCGGGCCGCTCGAAGGCACCAGGCTGAGCGCGGTCGATCCCGGTGGCGCGATCTGGCAGCGGATCGGGCCGCAGCGCGTCATCGGCTCGGTCGTCTATCCCGCCGTCGAAGTCGATGCGCCGGGCCTCATCCGCCATGTCGAGGGCAAGCGCTTCTCGCTCGGCGAACCCTCGGGTGTGCGCAGCGAACGGGTCACGCTTCTGGCCGAGGAGATGGTCAAGGCGGGGCTGCAGGTGCCGGTGCGCGACGACATCCGCAGCGAAATCTGGGTGAAGCTGTGGGGCAATCT
>NZ_RZRQ01000097.1:0-19592 GCF_003997785.1 Mesorhizobium sp. M7D.F.Ca.US.004.01.2.1
CTACGGCCACCATACGGGCGTGATGACCATCGCCGAGGAATCGACCTCATGGCCGAAGGTCTCGGCACCGGTGCATGAAGGTGGGCTGGGCTTCGGCTTCAAGTGGAACATGGGTTTCATGCACGACACGCTGGAGTATTTCTCCAAGGAGCCCATTTTCCGCAAACATCACCACAACGACCTCACCTTCGGCCTGACCTACGCCTTCTCGGAAAATTTCGTGCTGCCGCTCTCGCATGACGAGGTCGTGCACGGCAAAGGCACGCTGCTTGGCAAGATGGCCGGCGACGACTGGCAGAGATTCGCGACGCTACGCGCCTACTACGCTTTCATGTGGGGCTATCCCGGCAAGAAGCTGCTGTTCATGGGACAGGAGTTCGCGCAGCGCCGCGAATGGAGCGAGGCGCGCGCGCTCGACTGGAACCTGCTTGAGTTCCGGCCTCATCGCGGCGTCTGGCAGACGGTGCGCGATCTCAACTATCTCTACCGTTCGCGCCCGGCGCTGCATGGCCGCGACTGCGAGCCGGAAGGGTTTTCCTGGCTGATCGTCGACGACAGCCAGAATTCGGTTTTTGCCTGGCTGCGCAGCGCACCGGGTGGCAACCCGGTGGCCGTCATTTCCAATTTTACGCCGGTGCCGCGCGACAATTATCGCGTGCCGTTGCCGACGGCCGGCAAATGGCGCGAGATCATCAACACCGACGCTTCTGAATATGGCGGTTCCGGCAAGGGCAATGGCGGCATGGTCGAGGCGCGGGCTGAGAGAGGAAGCATCTCCGCGACGATGCTTTTGCCGCCGCTGTCGACGATCATGCTCGAACTCGTCGCGGACTGAGCCCATCGAAACTGGATGCATGTCGAGATTGAGTAACTTGGGAGGGTAAAAATGGCAGACTTGAAACGGACCCAGCCGCTGGCGCGCGATGCCATGGCCTATGTATTGGCCGGCGGCCGCGGCAGCCGCCTCAAGGAACTGACCGACCGGCGTGCCAAGCCGGCTGTCTATTTCGGCGGCAAGACGCGCATCATCGACTTCGCGCTCTCCAATGCTCTGAATTCCGGCATTCGCCGCCTCGGTGTCGCCACCCAGTACAAGGCGCATTCGCTGATCCGCCATCTGCAGCGCGGCTGGAACTTCCTACGGCCCGAGCGAAACGAGAGTTTTGACATCCTGCCGGCCAGCCAGCGCGTCTCGGAAACACAATGGTATGAGGGCACCGCCGACGCCGTCTACCAGAACATCGACATCATCGAGGCCTATGGGCCTGAATACATGGTCATCCTGGCCGGCGACCACATCTACAAGATGGACTACGAGATGATGCTTCGCCAGCACGTCGACGCCAATGCCGACGTCACCGTTGGCTGCCTCGAAGTGCCGCGCATGGAAGCCACCGGCTTCGGCGTCATGCATGTCGATGCCAAGGACAACATTATCGCCTTCGTCGAAAAACCCGCCGACCCGCCCGGCATTCCCGACAAGCCGGAGTTTGCGCTGGCCTCGATGGGCATCTATGTCTTCAAGACCAAGTTCCTGATGGAGCAGTTGCGCCGCGATGCGGCCGAGCCGGGCTCAAGCCGCGACTTCGGCAAGGACATCATTCCCTATATCGTCCAGCACGGTAAGGCGATTGCCCACCGCTTCGCCAAGTCCTGCGTTCGTTCGACCGCCGAGAACGAGGCCTACTGGCGCGACGTCGGAACGGTCGACGCCTATTGGGAAGCCAATATCGACCTGACCGATATCACGCCGGAGCTCGACCTCTACGACCGCGACTGGCCGATCTGGACCTATGCCGAATTGAAGCCGCCGGCAAAGTTCGTGCATGACGAGGATGGCCGCCGCGGTTCGGCCGTGTCCTCGCTTGTCTCGGGCGACTGCATCGTCTCTGGCGCTTCGCTGAAAAGAAGCCTGATCTTTACCGGGGCGCGCATCAATTCCTATTCGACGCTGGAAGAAGTGGTGATGCTGCCCGACGTTCATGTCGGCCGGAACGCAAAGTTGAAGCGCGTCGTCATCGACCATGGTGTTAGGATACCGGAAGGGCTGGTGGTCGGCGAAGATCCCGTTCTCGACGCCAAGCGCTTCCGCGTTTCCGAAAAAGGCATCTGCCTGGTCACACAGGATATGATCGACAAGCTGGCGCTTTAGAGCAATTCCAGGAAAAGTGTGAAACGGTTTCCGTCCGGAATTGCGTCAAGACAAAGAACTCTAGGACAGACAGGATCGGATTATAGGCGCATGCAGGTTCTGTCGGTCACGCCCGAGATTTTCCCGCTGATCAAGACCGGCGGGCTTGCCGACGTGACCGGCGCGCTGCCCATTGCGCTGGCGGCCAAGGGCGTGACCATGCGCACGCTCATTCCTGGTTTTCCAACCGTTATGGCCGCCTTCAAGAAAAAGAGGGCGGTTCTGCAATATCCCTTGCTGCAGGGCGGCAAGGCCTCTGTCCACTCCGTCCAGCTTGCCGGGCTCGAGCTGTTCGTGCTCGACGCGCCGCACCTGTTCGACCGTCCCGGCGGTCCTTATGGCAATGCGACCGGCGTCGATTGGCCCGACAACTGGCGGCGCTTCGCGGCGCTGAGCCAGGTCGGCGGCGATATCGCCGGCGGTGCCATCTCGGGCTACCAGCCCGACATCGTCCATGCCCACGACTGGCAGTCGGCGATGACGCTGGCCTACATGCGCTACGGCAAGGCGGTCGGCATACCGTCGATGATGACCGTTCATAATCTCGCCTTCCAGGGCCAGTTCGGCGCCGGCATCTTCGGCGAGCTTGGCTTGCCGGCAGCGGCGATGGCGCTTGACGGCGTTGAATATTATGGCGGCGTCGGCTTCCTCAAGGCGGGCCTGCAGGCCGCCTGGGCGATCACCACGGTCAGCCCGACCTATGCGCAGGAAATCCGCTCGGCGGAATTCGGCATGGGCCTCGACGGCCTCATCAACATGCGCTCCAGCGATCTCTATGGCATCGTCAACGGCATCGACACTGGCATCTGGGATCCCGAAACCGACAAGCATCTGGTGTCCCCCTACACGGCGAGCACGCTGAAGGCGCGCGCGCCCAACAGGGCCGCCGTCGAGGAGCGCTTCAGCCTCGATCGCGACGACAGCCCGATCGTCTGTGTCGTCAGCCGCCTGACCTGGCAGAAGGGTATGGACATACTGGCGCTGGTGGTCGACGGCATCGTTGCCACAGGAGCGCGCCTGGCCATCCTGGGCTCAGGCGATGCCGGCCTCGAAGGCGCGCTGCTCGCCGCCGCTGCCAGACATCGCGGCCGCATCGGGGTCGTCGTCGGCTACGACGAGGGGCTGTCGCACATTATGCAAGGCGGCTGTGATGCCATCGTCATTCCCTCACGCTTCGAACCGTGCGGGCTGACGCAGCTTTACGGCCTGCGTTACGGCTGCGTACCGGTGGTTGCCCGCACCGGCGGCCTGGCCGATACGGTCATCGATGCCAATGAGGCCGCCGTCTCGGCCGGCGTTGCCACCGGCTTCCAGTTCGCGCCCAACAATGGCGGTGCCTTGCTGCACGCCATCCGCCGCCTCGTCGACGCCCATGCCAGTCCGGCGGTCTGGGAATCGCTGCAGCGCCAGGGCATGAAGGCCGACGTGTCGTGGGACAAGAGCGCGGACAAATATGTTGAACTCTATCGCTTGCTGCTTTCGAAAAGGGTTGCCTGAAGCATGATACGGACCGTTCCCACCAAACCCTATTCCGATCAGAAGCCTGGCACGTCGGGCCTGCGCAAGAAGGTGCCTGTCTTTCAGCAGGAGCACTATGCCGAGAATTTCATCCAGTCGATCTTCGACGCGCTCGATGGCTTCAAGGGCAAGACGCTGGTGATTGGCGGCGATGGCCGCTTCTACAACCGCGAAGTCATCCAGAAGGCCATCGCCATGGCCGCCGCCAACGGCTTCGGCAAGGTGATGGTCGGGCAGGGCGGTATCCTGTCAACGCCGGCCGCCTCGCATGTCATCCGCAAATACAAGACCTTTGGCGGCATCATCCTGTCGGCCAGTCACAATCCGGGCGGCCCGCACGAGGATTTCGGCATCAAGTACAATGCCGGCAATGGCGGCCCGGCGCCGGAAAAGCTGACCGACGCGATCTTCGAAAAGACCAAGACGATTTCGAGCTTCAAGATCGCCGACATTGATCCGATCGACATCGACACAACAGGCACGGTCAAGGCCGCCGGCATGACGGTCGAGATCATCGACCCGGTCGCCGACTATGCCAAACTGATGGAAAGCCTGTTCGATTTCGACGCACTTCGCAAATTGTTCAAATCCGGCTTCCGCATGCGCTTCGACGCCATGCATGCAGTGACCGGCCCTTACGCCAAGGAAATCCTGGAAAACCGGCTTGGCGCGCCCAACGGCACCTGCCGCAATTTCAAGCCGCTGCCGGATTTTGGCGGCCACCATCCGGACCCGAATCTTGTCCACGCCAAACACCTCTATGACGAGATGATGGGACCGGACGCGCCGGATTTCGGCGCCGCCTCGGATGGTGACGGCGATCGCAATTTGATCATCGGCAAGGGCATTTTCGTCACCCCGTCGGATTCGGTCGCCATGCTCGCCGCCAACGCCCGCCTGGCGCCCGGCTACAAGGCCGGTTTGAAAGGCATTGCCCGCTCGATGCCGACCAGCGGCGCGGCCGATCGTGTTGCTGAAAAACTCGGCATCGGCATCTATGAGACGCCGACCGGCTGGAAGTTCTTCGGCAATCTGCTGGATGCCGACATGGCGACGATCTGCGGTGAGGAAAGTGCCGGCACCGGCTCCAACCATGTCCGCGAAAAGGACGGCCTGTGGGCGGTGCTGCTGTGGCTCAACATCCTTGCCGCGCGCGGCGAAAGCTGCAAGCAGATCGTCACCGAGCACTGGGCGACCTATGGCCGCAATTACTATTCGCGGCACGACTATGAAGAGGTCGAGAGCGACCGGGCGAATGCGCTGGTCGACGAGTTGCGTGCCAAGCTCGCTTCGCTGCCCGGCACCAGCGTGCGCGGCCTGAAGATCGCCAATGCCGACGACTTTGCCTATCACGACCCGGTCGACGGTTCGGTGAGCAAGAACCAGGGAATCAGGATCTTGTTCGAAGGCGGCTCGCGCGTCGTCTTCCGGCTTTCCGGCACCGGCACGTCGGGCGCGACGTTGCGCGTCTACATCGAGCGCTACGAGCCGGACAAGTCGAGGCACGATCTCGACACGCAGGCCGCCCTTGCCGATCTGATTGCCGCGGCCGATGATATTGCCGGGATTCACAGTCATACCGGCCGCCCCAAGCCAAGCGTTATCACTTAATGAAATCTGCGATGCCGGCCGCTGATCGGCCGCGATTTGGCGGACTTGTTTCGGAGGGCGGCATCCGCTTTGCCGCGTGGTCGCAGGCCGCCCGCCGGCTCTGGGTCTCGATCTTCGACGAACAGGGCAAGCGGGAAATCGAACGGCTCGAACTGCAGCCGCAAGGCGAGGGCGTCCATGCGCTGTTCGTTGCGGGCCTTGGCCCCGGCACCCGCTACGGCTTTCGCGCCGATGGCGACTACGCGCCGGAGCGCGGGCTGTGGTTCGACCCCGCCAAGCTCCTGGCCGATCCTTACGCGGTCGAGATCGACAGGTCCTACACCTATGACTGGCGGCTGGCCCAGCGCCGGGGCGAGGGGGCCGATACCGCGCAACTGATGCCGAAGGCGATTGCCGCTGCCTTGCCGAAGCCAGTGCAGGCAGCGCCGCCGCTCTTCCAGCCCGGCGGCCTGATCTACGAAATTCCGGTGCGCGCCTTCACCATGCTGCATCCGGACGTTCCGGAAAAGTTGCGTGGTACCATTGCCGCTCTCGCTCATCCGCTGGTTGTCGAGCACCTGAAGAAACTCGGCGTTGGCGCGGTCGAACTGATGCCGGTAACCGCGTCGATCGACGAGCGGCATCTGCCGCCGCTTGGGCTGCGCAATGCCTGGGGCTACAATCCTGTCACGTTCATGGCCCTTGATCCGCGTCTGGCGCCGGGCGGCATCATGGAATTGCGAAACACGGTTGCCGTGCTGCGCCAGGCTGGCATCGGCGTCATCCTCGATCTCGTCTTCAACCACACCGGCGAGAGCGACAGGCTAGGCCCGACGCTGTCGCTGCGCGGCCTCGACAACCACGCCTATTACCGGCACACATCAGACGGCAGGCTGGCCAATGACACCGGAACCGGCAACACGGTCGCTTGCGACCATCCTGTCGTCCAGGAAATGGTCCTCGACACGCTTCGCCATTTCGTCAGGGATGCCGGCGCCGACGGCTTCCGCTTCGACCTGGCGCCCATCCTGGGGCGGGTTGAAGGCACATTCGATGCCGAGGCGCCGCTGCTGAGAGCGATGCGCGACGACGCGCTGCTGGCCGATCGTGTGTTGGTCGCCGAGCCGTGGGACATCGGTCCGGATGGCTATCAGCTTGGCAATTTCCCGCCGCCTTTCCTCGAATGGAACGACAAGTACCGCGACGATGTCAGGCGCTTCTGGCGTGGCGACGCCGGCATGGTCGGCGCCCTGGCGACCCGGCTTGCCGGTTCGTCCGATGTGTTTGCCGCGAACGGGCAAGGCGCCAGCCGCAGTGTCAATTTAATCGCCGCCCATGACGGCATGACGCTCGCCGACATCGTGCGCTACGAACACAAGCATAACAAAGCCAATGGCGAGCAGAACCGCGACGGCCACGATGAGAACCTGTCGTGGAACAATGGTGTCGAGGGTGATGCGGACGACCCGGCCGTGGCCGCGGCTCGCCTCAACGACCAGCGTGCGCTGCTCGCCACGCTGTTTGCCTCACGCGGCACCATCATGCTGACCGCGGGCGACGAATTCGGCCGGACCCAGCAAGGCAACAACAACGCCTATGCGCAGGACAACGCGATCACCTGGCTCGACTGGGCCGGCCGCGACCAGGCGCTGGAGCGCTACACGGCGCTGCTCGCGACGCTGCGCCGAGCGATGCCCGCGCTTTCCGACACAGGTTTCCTCACTGGCCAGCCACCGGCAGGTTCGGAGATACCGGACGTCGCATGGCTGACCGAGACAGGCGCGCCGCTCGACGAACAGAGCTGGCAAGATCCGCAGCGGCACCGCCTGGTCATGATCCTGGGCGGCGCCAGCCGCCTTGCCGTCATCATCAACGGCGATCGCCGGGCCTGCATGGTCACGTTGCCCGAGCGCGAAGGATTTTTCTGGGCGCCAGCCCTGGAGACAGGCGATGCAGGGGACATCTCGCGCCCGGTATCGGGGCGGACGGTGATCTTCATGATCGAACGAGCGCAGGCCGGCACAAGGGAGAAGCGCAATGGCGGCAAGTGACGAGGCCGGATGGTGGCGCGGTTGCGTCATCTACCAGATCTATCCGCGCTCCTTCCAGGACACGACCGGCGACGGCAGCGGAGATCTCGCCGGCATTACATCGAGACTCGCCCATGTCGCCTCGCTTGGTGTCGACGCCGTCTGGCTGTCGCCTTTCTTCAAGTCGCCGATGGCCGATATGGGCTATGACGTGTCGGATTACTGCGATGTTGATCCGATGTTCGGCACGCTTGAGGATTTCGATGCGCTGGTCGCCGAAGCGCATCGTCTTGGCCTGAAGATCATCATCGACCAGGTGCTGTCCCATTCATCCGACAAGCACGACTGGTTTGTCGAAAGCCGCGCCAGCCGCGATAACCCTAAGTCCGACTGGTATATCTGGGCCGATACCAAGCCCGATGGCAGCGCGCCCAACAATTGGCTCTCCGTCTTCGGTGGCCCGGCCTGGGAATGGGATTCGACCCGCCGGCAGTATTACATGCACAATTTCCTCGCCTCGCAGCCCGATCTGAATTTCCACAATCCGGAGGTTCAGGACGCGCTTCTGGAAACGGTGCGCTTCTGGCTGGAGCGCGGCGTCGACGGTTTCCGGCTCGACACGGTCAATTACTATGTCCACGACCGCTGGCTGCGCGGCAATCCGCCTTTGGCGTCGAGCGTCGCCGGCACCAACAGCGAGACCAACACCTACCTCTACCAGGAGCATCTGTTCGACAAGACGCAGCCGGAAAACCTGGCATTCCTTCGCCGCTTCAGGGCCCTGCTCGATGAGTACGAGGATCGTGCCGCCGTCGGCGAAATCGGCGATGAAGGCCGCTCATTGCAGACGCTCGCCGCCTACACCTCAGGCCGCGACAAGCTGCATATGTGCTACACCTTCGACCTGCTCGGCCCGCAGTTCTCGGCGACACATGTGCGTGGCTGCGTCGAAGCTTTCGAGGCGACCGTTCCCGATGGCTGGGTCTGCTGGGCGTTTTCCAACCATGATGTGGTGCGCCATGTCAGCCGCTGGACAAGGTCGGGCAGCGATCCCGACGCCATCGCCAGATTCTCGATCACGCTGCTGTCCTGCCTGCGCGGCTCGATCTGCCTCTACGAGGGCGAGGAACTCGGCCTGGAAGAGGCGGAGCTTGCCTATGAGGATCTGCGCGATCCCGTCGGCATCCGCTTCTGGCCGGGCGTCAAGGGCAGGGATGGGTGTCGCACACCGATGGTCTGGGAGGCCGGCGCTGACAATGCGGGTTTCTCGACGGCCAGGCCATGGCTGCCGATACCGGCCAGCCATCGCGCCCGCGCGGTCGACGTCCAGAATGCCGACATGGCATCGGTGCTCGCGTCCTATCGGGCCGCGCTGGCGTTGCGCAGGGGGCACGAGGCGCTGGTATCAGGGTCGATCCGCTTTCTTGACGCTGAGGGCGACGTGCTCGCATTCGTCCGCGAAGGCGGCGGTGAAAGATTGCTCTGTGTCTTCAATTTCGCTGGGGAGCAACGGACTTGGCCGTTGCCGCCTGATGTCGGAGCAATCGCAAAGCTTGACGGCGATGCGGCGGTCATCGACGAGGCCGAACTTTCGTTGCCCGCGCTCGGATACTTCCTTGGTCGCCTCGATTGATGGCTCGGCCGTCTTTACTGGACGAGTACCGAGCGTCCGCAAGTCGCGCCGGTAACCCGCACATCGGCCTCGCCGACACCCACGCCAAGGGCTGAAAGCACATTGTAGAGCAGGTCGTCGACCGGTGCCGTTATACCGTTGAGGACAGCCACCACTGCTGGCTTAACCGTTCCGAGCAGGGCGGTCAGATCGATTCCCAGACCAAGCGCATTGACCGAAAGCGACAGGTTGCTGACCAGCGACGTGGTGAGCGACTGCGTGATGTTGCGCGTCGAAACGGTCTTGATCGTCTTGTTGGTGATATCGGCTGCGTCGAAGGTCAGCGTCGTCGGGTTGTTGTTGGTGATCGCGGTGGCGGCGGAGCCCATCACCTGTATCAGCGGAATGTTGATCAGCAGCAGCTTGAGGCTCACATCCGCGATTTCCGCGTCGGTGAATGTCTGCGGTTGGCTGAAGTCGCCAAAGCCTGAGCTGTTGCTGTTGGCCAGGTGTAGCGAGGCAATGCCTGGGTGCGCGGCGATGGAAACCTTGATGCTGGAAGGCCCTGTCGGACAGGTGATGTCGGTCAGTTTGGCTTCGGCATAGGCGACTTCCACATTGAGCGGCAGATTGACGGCTAGCAGGCTGATGCCGCCACCGAGACCGGGCGTGCCGACTCCGACGGTCGCCACCAGCTTGATACGCGTCTGGGCGGTGCGCACCGTGGTGCCGATTCCACCGACGGCGAGCCAAGGCGAGGATTGCGCCGGCTCGCCAATGGCAATGGTAAGCGTGGTGGCCAAAAGCCCGGGTATGGTGGCTCCGAGATTGACCTGAGCCTGGTTGGTGCCGTTCGCCAGCACGGCGGCGGCGGTCAGCATTCCCATGGCGCTGGCATCGACCCCAAGGCCTGTCGGGGTTTGTCCCAGTCCAAGGCTGCCTGCGGAGCCGAGGTCGACAAGGCTGCTGAGCGGGATCTTGACCGTGCTGGTCGACTTGGAAGCAATCGTCTGCAGGGCGACCTTGGCCGTGTTGCCAAGTCCGGGCACGTTGGCCATGGCGGTAGCAATCTGACCGACGGTCGCCTTGGAGGCCAGCACATCCGAATAGGTGCCGCCGGTCACGTTCACTTGTGTGGCAAGGGCACTTATGAAGGAGAGGACACTGACGTCGGCCGAGATCAATCCGTTGTAGTCCATGACGCTGAGCGAAATGTTGCCGCCGAGAAGACTGCCGAGAAGTGCGTTGAGGATGCCGCCATTGACGCTGGCGAGCCTCGACCCGACCGAGAACGTCGCCTGCGGCGTCATGCTGGCCGTGGCCTGGGTACCGATGACGGGAGAGGGGATCAGCGAACTCGCGAAATAGCGGGCAGGGATCTTCTTCAGGGTCACACGGACGGCATTGTAGGGGGTTACGCTGGCCTGGAAGCGCTGGCTCAAATTGGCGCCGGATGCCGCGTATCGCCCTGGCGTGACCGACACCACGGTTTTCCCGACGGCCGGAGTGATCGTCTGTCCCGAGGTTTCAACGACAACATTTGGCATGCCGTTGTCGGTCAACGTGGTCACGACCGCGGCATTGATGTTGGTGATGTTCGAGGCGGCGGTGATCGCCGCCAGATCCACCATTGCCTGCGCCTCGCGGCGCTCGGTGTAGATCGAAGCTTCGTCGATAGCTACTGCGGCCAGCGCCAGCGCCACCGGCGCCATGAGCGCCGTCATGACGGCGAAATTGGCCTTTCTGTCGCCCAGCATTAACCGGGCAAGCCGGAAGATCTCCTTGCGCTCACGCAGCAACATTCAGATGCCCCCGACCCTGATCGTTGACTGGCGCGTGATCGTGGTGCCTGGCATCGCTATGCCTGGGAAAAGATTCCAGATCGGCAGGTTGCGGGCATCGTATTGGATGGACACGACGAACTGACTTCCATCGGCCACGCTGTCATTGGCCTGGTAGGTCAGCTTGCTGACATCCACGAAAGGATATCCGCCGGCATTGTTGGTGACGAAGCTCGCCACCAGTGTTTGCCGTTCGGTCTGGTTCGTCCCCGCAATGGCTGTCCGGGCGGCGTCCGCCGCGATTTGCTGGATCGAGTTCGCCGCACCGAAATATATGCCGTATGCAACCATACCGAGCAGGATCAGGATGAAGATTGGGGAGAGCAGGGCGAACTCAACCGCCGAAGTTCCCGAAGCATCTATCCGGAATTGGCGGCCTCTGGCCATGGGAGTGAGATTGCGAACCATGGGTCTGAGCATGCCAAAGTTCGCATGCAAAAAGCGAAAACTCTTGGTGCAACCTGCGGCTGTGAATGATTGAAAGCTCGCACTAATTTAGCGGACGTCTTCTTTGACTTCTGGTTCTTGACTTAAGGTCAATCAGTACTCGGTTGAAAAGAGCTTACCTCCTGTCTAGTCTCCTGCCACCAGCCATCGGAGGGAACCGGTGGCGCGCTCAAAGGGGTCAGATATCGGCTCCGGGGCGTCAACACTTAGAAGGCGCGCCGACGGCAGCGCCGACAGGGAGAACTTCATGCTGATGAAAAACATGCTGAAGGCGACGGTGTTCGCCACAACCGTGACGCTGGCCGCCGGCACGTTCTACACGCAGGCTTTCGCCGAGACCGTCTATAACCGCGGCACCGCCGCTGAATCGGAATCGGTCGATCCGCACAAGACCTCGACGGTTTACGAAGCCAATGTCCTGCGCGACCTGTTCCAGGGCCTGGTCATGCAGGACGAGAAGGCCAATGTCATTCCCGGCGCTGCCGAGAGCTGGACAGTGTCGGACGATGGCACCGTCTATACGTTCAAGCTGCGCAAGGACGGCCTCTGGTCGGATGGCAGCCCGGTGACGGCGGATGACTTCGTCTACGCTTTCCACAGGCTGGAAGACCCGGCGACCGGCGCCGAATACGCCTCGATGCTGTATCCGGTGAAGGGTGCGGAAGACTTCAACACCAAGAAGGGCAAGCCCGAGGATATGGGCGTCAAGGCGATTGATGCAAATACCCTGGAAGTCTCGCTCAAAGCGCCGACGCCTTACTTCCTGGAGATGCTGACCCACCAGGCGACCTACCCTGTCAGCAAGGCCTCCATCGAAAAGCTCGGTGCCGACTGGATCAAGCCCGGCAATCTCGTTTCGAACGGCGCCTATACGCTGGCGGAATGGGTTCCCAACGATCACATGAAGCTGGTCAAGAATCCGAAATTCTGGGACGCTGCGACCGTCAAGTTCGACGTCGTCAACTACATCCCGACCGAGGACCGTTCATCGGCAATGAAGCGCTTCGAGGCCGGCGAACTCGACAGCTACGACGATCTCCCGACTGAGCAGCTCGCTGACCTCAAGACCAAGTTTGGCGACCAGATCCACGTCGGCCCGTATCTCGGCACCTATTATTATGCGATCAAGACCGACAAGGCACCGTGGGACAATGTCGAGCTGCGCAACGCCATCTCGATGGCGATCGACCGCGACTTCCTCGCCGAGAAAGTCTGGCAGAACTCGATGCTGCCCGGCTATTCGATGGTGCCTCCCGGCATCGAGGGCTACACGCCGGCAATGGCCAAATACGCCGACATGCCGCAGATCGACCGCGAGGACGCGGCCAAGAAAATCCTCGAGAAACTCGGCTATACACCCGAAAAGCCGCTGAAGATGGAGATCCGCTACAACACTTCGGAGAACCACAAGAACACTGCCGTGGCCATCCAGGAACAGCTGAAGCCGCTTGGCGTCGACGTCACGCTGCTCAACACCGACACCAAGACCCACTACTCCTTCCTCGAGCAGAAGGGCAACTATGACTTGGCACGTGCAGCCTGGATCGCCGACTACAAGGATCCGGAAACCTTCCTCGGCATCTCGCGCAAGGCCAGCGGCAACAATTATTCGGACTACAACAGCCCGGCCTATGAAGCGGCCATGGACAAGGCGGCCGCCGCCGGCGGCAAGCCCGAAGAGCGCATGAAGGAACTTGCCGACGCCGAACGCATCCTCGTCGATGACGTCGGCCAGATCCCGCTTCTCTACTACAGCTACCACGATATCGTTTCCTCGAAGCTGCATGGCTTCGTGGACAACGTGATGGACGTGCATCCGTCCCGCTTCGTCAGCAAGGACTAACTCCCTGGCCAAGCCGTCGCGCCCGAAGGGCGCGGCGGCGATGGTTTGCCATCGCATCGGCCCGGGAACCGGAATCGATTTTCGGCATGTCGGTGCGAAGATTTGAAGGCTAGAGCGCAACCGTCCAGTTGGACGGGCGTTGCTCTGGATCAAGCGGGGCACCGATGCTGCGATACGTATTACGGCGGCTTCTGACCGCCATCCCGACGCTATTTGTCATCGTGACCATGGCGTTTTTCCTGATGCGCGTCGCGCCAGGCGGTCCATTCAACCAGGAGCGGGGGCTGAGTCCCGAGATCAGGGCCAACCTTGAAGCCCAGTTCGGCCTCAACGATCCGCTCTGGCTGCAATTCGTCCACTATCTCGGCAATCTGCTGCGCGGCAATTTCGGCCCGAGCTACAACATGCCGGATTTCACCGTCACCGAACTTTTCGCCAAGGGACTGCCCATTTCGGTTCAGCTCGGGGCCTCGGCATTGATCCTGGCACTTCTGCTCGGGTCCGTGCTTGGTACCATTGCCGCGCTCAACCAGAACAAGCTCGGCGACTATACGGTGATTGCGCTGGCGACCGCCGGCAGCACCATCCCCACCTTCGTCATCGCACCGGTGATCCAGCTCCTGTTCGGGCTGACCTGGAGGCTGTTGCCGATCGGTGGGTGGGGCGATGGTGCTTTCATCAACAAGGTCGGCCCGGTGCTGACGCTCGCTCTGCCGCAGATCGCCATCGTCGCCCGGCTGATGCGCGGCTCGATGATCGAATCCTTGCGGTCTCACCATATTCGCACGGCACGCGCGCTTGGCCTTTCCGACTGGTCGGTGGTGGTCAAGCACGCGTTGCGCGGTGCCATCCTGCCGATCGTCTCCTTCACCGGCCCGGCAGCGGCGGCATTGCTGACCGGCTCGGTCATCGTCGAGACGATCTTCTCCATTCCGGGCGTCGGCCGCTATTTCGTCGATGCCGCGCTCAACCGCGACTACACGCTGGTGATGGGAACGGTGGTGGTGATCGCCATCTTCACCATCGTCTTCAACCTGATCGTCGACGTCATGTACGCGGTCGTCGACCCGAGGGTGCGCTATGACTGACATCGCAGCCACGGCTCCCGCCGTCATCGGCCGCTCGCTCTGGGGTGATGCCTGGGCGCGCCTCAAGGCCAATCGCGCCGCCATGTTCAGCCTGTATTACCTCGCCCTGATCGGTGTCGTCAGCGTGTTCGGGCCCTGGTTCGTGCCGCATCAATACACCACCATCTATGCCGACTATGTGCGCATGCCGCCGAGCATGTCGGCCTATCCGAAGGCCGACATGATCGAGACGGCGCTCACCGAAGCGATCAAGCGCATGCGGGTCGACATCAAGGAGTGGCGGCAGGAAGGCAACCAGGTCTTCGTCACCGTCAAGTCGACCAAGCCGATCGACGACCGCAACATCCGCTATCTCGACCGCTCCGATGCCTTTGACGACACCAAGATCGAGAGCAAGTCGCCCGACGGCCTCGAAGTGACGATGAGCGCGTCGATAAAGCAGCAATATTTCCTGTTCGGCACCGACAACACCGGCCGCGATCTTCTCTCGCGCACGCTGATGGCCGGGCGCATATCGCTGGCCATCGGCCTGCTCGCTGGCGTCGTGGCGGTGGTCATCGGCGTGGTCTACGGGGCCGCTGCCGGCTTTGCCGGCGGCAAGGTCGACGAGGTGATGATGCGCATCGTCGACGTGCTCTATTCCTTGCCCTTCATCTTCTTCGTCATCATGCTGGTGGTGTTCTTCGGCCGCAACTTCGTGCTGATGTTCCTGGCGGTCGGCGCCGTGCTGTGGCTCGACATGGCGCGCATCGTGCGCGGCCAGGCGCTGTCGATCCGCCGCCAGGAATATGTCCAGGCCGCGGAAGCCATGGGCGTCGGCCAGAGCGGTATACTGCTGCGCCACGTCATCCCCAATCTGCTCGGCCCGGTGGTGATCTACATGACGCTGCTGGTGCCGCAGGTCATCATCCTGGAGAGTTTCCTGTCGTTCCTCGGGCTCGGCGTGCAGGAGCCGATGACCAGTTGGGGCGTGCTGATCTCGGTCGGCGCCAAGAACATCGGCACCGCCAACTGGCTGCTCCTGTTTCCAGCCTTCTTCCTTGTCTCGACGCTGTTCGCGCTGAACTTCGTCGGCGACGGCCTGCGCGACGCACTCGACCCGAGAGATCGATAAAGATGGGGATCGCTGAAATGGCTGCTTCCGAAACGATCCTCAGCGTCAAAGACCTGCGTGTTCGCTTCCGCACGCTCGATGGCGCGGTCGAGGCGGTCAAGGGCATCAACATCCACGTCAACGCGGGCGAAACCGTTGCCGTGGTCGGCGAATCCGGATCCGGCAAGAGCCAGACGATGATGGCGGCGATGAGCCTGCTGGCATCGAATGGCGAAGCGACAGGCAGTGTCGATTATCGCGGCCGCAATCTTCTGACTTTAAGCAAATCCGAGCTGAACAAGGTCCGCGGCGCCAAGATCAGCATGATCTTCCAGGAGCCGATGACCTCGCTCGATCCGCTCTATTCGATTGGGAACCAGCTGATCGAACCGATCCGACGGCATCGGGGCCTGAATGCTGCGGAGGCGCACGAAGAGGCGCTCAAGCTGCTGCGGCTGGTGCATATCCCCGATCCCGAGCGACGGATGAAATCCTATCCGCACGAAATGTCCGGCGGCCAGCGCCAGCGTGTCATGATCGCCATGGCGCTTGCCAACGACCCTGACATATTGATCGCCGACGAGCCGACGACGGCGCTCGACGTGACGATCCAGGCGCAGATCCTGATGCTTTTGGCCGAATTGCAGCGCAAGCTCGGCATGGCGATCGTCTTCATCACCCATGATCTTGGCATCGTCCGGCGCTTTGCCGACCGGGTCTATGTCATGCGTCAGGGCGAGGTTGTCGAGGAGGGGGAGGCCGAAGCCATCTTCGTCAACCCGCAACATGCCTATACGAAAATGCTGCTGGCGGCCGAGCCGACCGGCAGCAAGGCACCGCCGCCCGCCAATGCCCCGGTGCTGCTCGAAGGCAGGAATGTCGAGGTGACGTTCAAGATCGGCGGCGGCTTTCTTGCCGGTGAGCCGCTGATGCTACGTGCCGTCGACCACATTTCGATCAGGCTGCAGCGCAACCAGACCATCGGCATCGTCGGTGAATCCGGCTCCGGCAAATCGACCCTCGGCCGCGCCCTGCTGCGGCTGTTGCCGAGCGACGGCCTGATCCGTTTTGGCGATCGCGACATCTCCCAGGCCGACCGGCAGGCGATGCGGCCGCTGCGACGCCAGATGCAACTCGTCTTCCAGGACCCGTTCGGCTCGCTGTCGCCGCGCATGACTGTCGGCCAGGTCATCACCGAAGGGCTGCTGGTGCACGAGCCGAATCTTTCGGGCAAGCAACGCGACCTGCGTGCGGTCGAGGCCCTGCGCGAGGTCGGCCTCGATCCCAATGCCCGCAACCGCTATCCGCACGAATTCTCCGGCGGCCAGCGACAGCGCATCGCCATTGCCCGCGCCATGATCCTGAAGCCCAAGCTGGTGGTGCTGGATGAGCCGACCTCGGCGCTCGACCGCTCGGTGCAGAAACAGATCGTCGAACTGCTGCGCAAGCTGCAGGCAGATCACGAACTGTCCTACCTCTTCATTAGCCACGATCTGTCGGTCGTGCGCGCCATGGCCGACTACATCATTGTCATGAAGCAGGGCAAGATCGTTGAGGAGGGGCCGACCGAGGCGATCTTCAGCAATCCGCAGCACGTCTACACTCAGACGCTGATGGCCGCGGCGATCGACGTCACGCGGTTTCGCCTGAGCGCCTGAGCCACTGGAAGGCAGTAGCCGCAGATGGTCTGTTCACTCAGTCCGTTGACCGCGGGCACTTGTTTGCCCGTACCGCGACCATGGCATCTTGTTGCTGCTTCAGCCGGTCGATCCTGGCCGTTTCGCGGCCGGCGACTGCGGTCTTCACGCGCGAGCCGCCCAGCAGCCAGCGCGGAACACTGGTGTTCACGACCTTGCCGCGGGTGATTGCGGTTTGCGAGATGTTACGGGCAATGTCTCCCAGCGCGCTGTTGAGCTCGGTGCATGTCATCGAATCGTATTTCGCCGGATCGACGGTTCTGCTGATCGATGAACAGCCAGCGACAAGAAACAGTGCAATCATCAGGGCCGGTGGCAAGGCTGTCGTCGAATTCAAATTCATGTCGCATCCGGCTCGCCGTTTCATCGACCCATAGTATCCACCGAACTATCTAGGGCCGAAGGCCATTTCGTCAAAGTTTGCGACTGCGAAGGACCCTGCCACTGCGCTCAGCCTTACCGGCTAAGGCAGGAACATTCTCGGGCACTCGAAGTTGGTACCCGTCGAGTGCTTTAATTCAATCACTGGTAAACGGAGAGAGCCCGTCTCGGCTGACGCCGGGGCGGGCTTTTCGCGCATTTTGGTGATCTCCGGCCACAACGGTTGTCGGGCTGTTTATTCAATTCCCTAGAAATTCTCACGCTGCTTCGGCGACGATTGTAGTCGGGGCGTAACCGCCGAGCACTGCCTGGGCGATGTCGGTCTCATTTTCATCGACATGAGCCGTCACCAAAACGATCCCCTCAGCACTACTGCGATCATCCGTCTTCACGGCTGTCACGGTGAATGTTCCAAGCAGGCCGCCAGCAATGCCGCCGCAGACCGCACCTGCGACCGCTGTCGCCCATACGCTCGCAGCACTGATGCCGTCGGCTGCAACTGCGCTCAGGCAGGTCAACCCGCCAGCGGCAGCGCCAAGGATGGCCCCCAAAGCGGAAGCCCACAGAGATCCCACTTCGTCATTGTAAGGTCCGATGACGGCAATCTGTACCCGAGGAATTCCGGCCGCCACAAGGTCGCCGGCGACCCGGGCCGCTTGGGCATGGGAATCAAAAAGTCTGCTGATTGTTGGCATGGTCACTCAAGGCTTTTGGCTATTCGGCAGCGTGTCGGTGACGAAGGATGCGGCAATCAGGTCGTCGCTTTCAATTCGGCCCTGGCGGTCCCCCATGATGGCAGCGACCTTGTGGAAGGCCTTCATTTCGCACTCGGTAATTTGGGCCTCCTCCATCTTGGCCTTGAGGTCAGCGACGCGCATCCCCAAGGCATGGGATCTTGCAGTCTCAATGTTCGACATGATGATGGTCATCCGTTTCATTTTTGATGGTCTTTGCGCCCAACCAACCGAACTTGGGGCAAGTGCAAAAGGTTCCCAGGTCGGGCTTCGGTCGGGCAGGGAACCGGACCTAAGTCCGATCGCAAAACGCAATGGTCTTATCTGGGATGTCGCTCGGAACGGCCACTGCTTGCGATCGTTGTCCGCTGCACGTTTGCGGGAGGAAGCTGATGGAGAGGAGTGTTGGCCAAGCGCGCTGGTTGCTCGCACCGGTCTTCGCCGTGGCCATCACCTTCATGGTGATGGGCATAGTTCTTGGCTGAGCATCCCGGAGGTCGCCCACGAGTTTTACACATCGGCGCTGTTATGTCCCTTCCTGCGCTGATAGGGTTCGCTCGCTGTACCTGTGTGGCGGGCGAACCCTCAACTTTCACGAGCGGCAGCTCGTAGCATTCAGGCGAGTCAGATTCTGTGAGCTTTCGGACGGCGCGTCGGCAAATGGTTTGTCGGTCACGCCAGCATTCAATTTGATCCAGAGATCCAAAATTTGTCGGCTGGGCGCGTCAAGGAAAAACGACCCGACTCCCAAGAGCCGGGCCGTGGGTCGGGGGATCAGTAGCCGTCGTTTTCGATCACCACCGGGCGGTGGTGGCGGTGAGTGGAGACGGAGCCTGTCACGACGACGGTGTCTCGACGATGATGCCGGCGCCCATGGTCATAGAACGCAACCTCGCCGTGGCGGCGATGGTGCAAGCGCTGGCCATCTTCGTTGATGATCTTGACGCTGTTTTGGTGTCGATGGTGGGTTCTGATAACCACATCGGCCTCGGCTGCCGAAGCCATAACGGGCAATCCCATGGAAAGCGCCAACGCGCACATGATCATTGTTTTCATTGCAGTTTCTCCATTTCCTTAATTAGCCCTTCGTTGGATAACTGCCTCTGATCACTTTGGTTCCGGCCTTCCAACGACCAGCCCGAACACTTGCGGCAAGTCGAAGAACGGGCGATCGCCTCGCCTCTCGCTGATGACACTTGCAAAGAACGATCTGCCTCGCCGCATCAGTCTCGCCCACGTCAGGCAGCACAACGATCTGTCCCCAAAAATCGCAATATCTGGCCACTGCCTCCGGCAGTTCCTTGCTGCGCATGCCGGAGATGGTAGCGACATCACCTTCGCGACAGTTGGTCTTTCCGGAGAACTGCGCAGCCGCCGCCACTATTTCGCTTGACCGCTCGTCGCCCGCCTGGGAGGGCGCGCGGGAGGCAGGCCAGCGCAACGGCTGTTGTGAGAACCAATTTGCGCATGATGCCTCCGAGCCTGACCGGCATTCTGTTGCTGCAATTCACCGGACCTTCGCTCGAC
>NZ_RZRQ01000098.1:0-19536 GCF_003997785.1 Mesorhizobium sp. M7D.F.Ca.US.004.01.2.1
CGGCAAGTCGACGCGCCTTCAAAGCGGCATGCGGCTGAGACTGGGCGACTACGTCGTCTATGTCGATCTGCAGGCGCCAACCGCCCAGGCACCCGCAACCGGCCAGCCGGCCCCGGAACGCCTGCCGCCGGCATCCCGGGCGCCGGTAAGCATCGGCCGCGACGACTTCTTTTCCGCTACGGTCGAAGAAGAGCCGCGACGGCCACGCCCGGCGGATCTGCCGAACCCGTTCGAACAGCCGGTTCCGGGTGCGTTCGAGCGTGCCAGCTCCGGCCAGCGCAGCTCGCCTGCTTTCGATGACCCGTTCAGCCTCGATCCGGTTTCAACGCCTGTGTCGAAAAATGCCGCCCCTTACCGCGAACCGGGCGGTGCGGCGAACCAGGCGGACCCCTTCGGCCTCGACCCCGTGCCGTCTCCCAGCCGGGGAGCCGAACCCGCTCATGGAAAACCGTCCGATTTCAATGATGATTTTGGTTTCGGATCAGCCGCGGCGCCCGGTTCGGCAAACGGCACCGGCTCGGCCGGACAGCGCGTCGCCCAACGACCACAATCCGCCAATCCCTGGGATTTGCCCGCGCAAGCGGCTGACGTCCCGCCTCCAATGCGGACAGGTGCTGCTGCCAAACCTGCCCGCCTGCCGGCAGCGCCTCAACTGGAGGACATGGCGCTTCGCTCCGCATTCCTGCACGGCATGGGTGTCGAGGAAGCCGATTTCCCCGGGCGCGACAGCGTTGCGGAAATGGAGAAGTTTGGCCGCGAATACCGGCTGATGATGGAAGGCCTGATGCAGCTTCTGCGCAAGCGGGCCGAGGAAAAGGGAAACGCGCGCGTCGCCCAGACCATGGTCGGGGCTTCCGAAGTCAATCCGCTCAAGTTTCTGCCGACGGTCGACGACGCCATCGTCACGCTTCTCGCCGAGCGCAGCCCCGGATTTCTCGCCGGCGAAGCGGCAATCGCGGATGCGGTTCGCGATCTCGCTCAACACCACGTGCGCGCCTGGCGAGGCGTACAGGGCGCCTTGCGGCGGATGATCGACCGTTTTGACCCGGCAGCGATCGAGGAAGAGCTGAAATCGAATTCCGCGATCGGCACACTGCTTTCGGGCGGGCGCGGCGCCAAGCTGTGGGAGCTTTACCAGAAACGCCACCGTGAAATCGCCGAGAGCGCGGAAAAAAGCTTCCTGGGTGAAATCGGCGCTGATTTTCGGGATGCATATGAGGAGGAGTGAGACATGATCGATCGACGCGAATTCATCGTCGCCCTGGGCGCGACCGGGCTGCTTACGGCTTGCCAGAGCGGCCCACCGAAACCTTCGGTGATCACCATCAATGTGACTGGCGGGGCCGGCATGAACCCGGGACCAGGCGGCGGCGACCGGCCGGTGACGGTCCTGGTGATGCGGCTGCGCAGCACCGGCAAGTTCAACTCCGCCGACTATTTTGCCCTGCAGGGAGATGCCGGCTCGGCGCTGGCAGGCGATCTCATCGGATCCGACCAGATCGCCGTCGGGCCAGGAAAATCCGCGTCCAAGACCATCACCGTCGAGCCGGATGCGACGGCGCTGGGCTTGGTTGCACTGATCCGCGAGCCTACCGGCAGGAACTGGCGGACGACCAAGTCGGTGTCATCGGGATCAAAGTTCACAATCAACGTCACGCTTGGCAGCGGCGGCATTTCCGCCTAGCGGCCAGGGCAAGGGGAGCTCAATGCAGAGAGTAGCGGCATGAGCGATGCAAACAGGGTGTTGTGGTCCGAAGGTCTGTTTCTGCGGACCCAGCATTTCCAGCAGCAGGATCGTTTTTTCGAGGCGACGGTGCGCGGCGCGTTGCAGGCCGGGCAACTGCATACGTTCGGCTTTCAGCAGCTGACGCTGGATCAGGCATTGCTGGAGGCCGGCCAGATCTCGATCCTGTCGGCACGGGGCATCTTTCCCGACGGGACACCTTTCTCCATCCCAGACATGATGGACGCGCCGCGACCCCTGCTGGTCACCCCGGACACGGGCGCCGGGCCGGTTCTGGTCGCCTTGCCGCTGGAGCCTCCGGGCGGTGTCGGCTTCGATCCGGCACACGCCACCGCCTCGGGAGCACGCTATCACGGGCGGATCGTTTCGGTGCGTGACGCCGTCCAGGGCGGTTCAGACCCCGAGGAAATCGAGATCGCCCGTCCGCAGGCGCTGCTGCTTGCACCCGGCAAGTCGATCGGTGGCTACACGGCCCTGCCGATAGCCGACCTCAAGGGGGTGCGAGCCGATGGCGGCGTCTCCGTGGACGAGGCCTTCCTGCCGCCGACACTGATCACCGGCGCGGTGGCCTGGTATCGGCAATTGCTTCTGGAAGTTGTCACCGGCCTCGACCAGATCGCCGAGGCGCATGGCAAGATGGTCATGGGCGGGCCTGGGCGCAGCGTCGAAGATCTGCTGATGCTCAATCTCGCCAATGCGGCGCGTCCGCGGCTGGCCCATATGCTGGCGCAGGATGTCTTCCATCCGGCCGAGCTCTACCTGGAACTTGCCGGGCTCGCCGGTTCGATGGCGACCTACGGATCGAGCGCGCGCCGGCTGGGGGAGTTGCCCGTCTACGATCACATGGCGCCAGGCCCCGCCTATTCGGCGCTGGCGGATGCGCTGCGCTCGCTCATCCTCAGCCTGCGCTACATCGAGCCGAAATCGCGCGCGCTGCCTGTCATGCGGCATTCGACCAATGTCTGGAAAATCCGCATCGACAACCCGAAGCTATTGGTGGCCAGCCGGATCGTCATCCGGGTCGGTTCGGAGCTGTCGGAGGACGCGCTGCGCAAGATCTTCGTCAATCAGGCGACTGTCGGCTCGGCCGACCAGTTCGAGGGCCTGTGGAAATCGCGTTTGCCCGGCATTCCGCTGAAACCGCTCCATTCCCAGCCGCGCGAGATCCCCTACGATGGCGATCGGCTGTGCCTCGAGCTGGACCAGAAAAGCGAGCATTGGGCGTCGCTGCTCGATGCTCCCGGCTTCGTCATCGGCGTTTCGGGCGTGTTGCCGAGCGAGCCGCAGGTGGACTGCTATTCGGTGAACAGGTGAGATCATGAGCCGCGATGATCCGTTCGGACTGTCGGAGGATCGCGAACGCACTCGCATACGATTGACCGGCGCGCCGATGCCGCGACCCATGGCGCCACTGTTGCCGGGCGCGGTGGTGAAGCGGTCTCGCACGCATCCGAACGCGCTTGTCAACGCATTCGCCCCCTTGCTCGAGTTCGCTCCCGAGCTTGAAAGTGCGCTGCCGCCGGAGAATCCGGAAGCGTTGCGCACCCGGCTGCTCGAAGAACTGGTTCGGGCACGCGACATGGCAATGTCGACGGGGTCCTCGATGGAGAGGGCCGACCAGGCAGCCTGGGTGGTGGCGGCGTTGCTCGACGATCTGGCTCTGAACACGCCATGGGGCGGGGCCAGCGCCTGGCCGCGGCAGCCGCTTGTGGTCATGCTGCGCGGCGATGTCGATGCCGGCACGCAGTTCTTCACGCGTCTCGACGAACTGGAACGCCATCCCAACCGCGATCGCGAATTGCTGGAGCTGCAGTATGATTGCATGGCGCTCGGCTTCCGCGGCAAATATCGCGTGCCCGGGCGGTCAGGCGACCGCTCGCTGAACGCCGTTCGCGTGGCTGCGGCACGCTTCCTGCGCGATGCCGACGCCGAAGGCGCGCCACTGTCGCCAAACTGGAAGGGCGTGATCGCATCCGACGAGCCGCAGCGCTTCATCGTTCCGATCTGGGTCATGGCGCTCGGTGCCGCGGTTGTCGCCACTGCCATCCATATCGGGCTCTCGATGGGACTGAGCAGCCAGGCAGTCGAGCTTTCCGCACTTGTGCGCGCGCTGCCGCCGCCTGCACGCGGCGACATCAGCCGTACGTCGCCCAAGGTCGAGGCCCCGCCACCGGAGAAAGTGGATTTTGCGCTGTTGCCGGAATTTCAGGCCGGAGCGCCGGCCGACCTCGGATCCGCCCTTAGCGGCACCGAGAGCGTCTCGCTGGCCAAGCTGATCATCCAGGCCTCCAACCCCGAACTGTTCCAGTCGTCGCGGCCACAACTGACCGAAGGCTTCGAGCCCCTGATCGGTTCGATCGCCAAGGTGATCCTTGCCAATCAGGAGCTGATCGGGAACATCACGGTGATCGGTCATACGGACGGCGTTCCTCTGCAAAAGACCAATCCGCTGTCGACCAACCAGCGACTGTCCGAGGCTCGCGCCCAGACGATTGCCGACATGCTGGTCCAGAACGGAGTGCCACGGGACCGCGTCCATTCCGAGGGCCGCGCCGCCACCGATCCAGTGGCCAGCGACAGCACGCGCCAGGGGCGAGCCTTGAACCGCCGCGTCGAGGTGCTTGTCGAAAAGAGGCTGTGAGATGTTCATCCTGCGCTTCTTCTGGGCGGTTCTGACATCGCGCTGGCTGTGGACGCTAGTCGGCATCACGCTGCTTTCCCTGGTTATCTGGGTGTTCGGTCCGATCGTCAGGGTCGGTCCCTACGAACCGTTCGCCTCTGAAAATGTGCGCATCGTCATCATCGCGCTGCTGGTCATCTTCTGGCTGATCTGGCTGATCGTCGCCCAGCGCCGGGCGATCCGCGCCAACCGCATGTTCGTCGCGGAGATTGCGGCGCCTGCGGTGGAAAAGCCGCTGAGCCCCGGCGAAGAAAACGTCGCTGCCGTGGGTGCCAAATTCGGCGAGGTGATGGCCGAACTGAAGCGCCGCAAGCTGGGCGGACGCAAGTTTCTGCGCGAGATGCCCTGGTATGTGATCGTCGGGCCGCCGGCCACCGGCAAGACCACGGCCTTGCGGCAGTCCGGACTGAATTTTCCGATCGACCTCACGGACGACCTGCAGGGGGTCGGCGGCACGCGCAACTGCGACTGGTTCTTTTCCGAGAACGCGGTTCTGATCGACACCGCCGGCCGCTATGTCCAGCAGGAGAGCCAGCCCGATGTCGACGCGGCGGAATGGCTGGGCTTCCTCGACCTTTTGAAGAAGCATCGCGGCCGCCGCGCGCTCAACGGCGTGATCGTCGCGCTGTCGATCGACGTGCTTTCGGAGGGCGACGAGGCCATCAAGGCGCACGGCCGCAAGATCCGCCGCCGGTTGGCCGAGCTCAACGACCGGCTCGAAATCCGCCTTCCGGTCTACCTGATGCTGACCAAGGCCGATCTGATCAAGGGTTTCGAGGCCTTCTTCGGCGGCTTGTCCACCGCCTCGCGCGAGCAGGTATGGGGAACGACCTTCGCGCTGGATGCGCGCGTGGATGCCAAGACCATCGAAAGAGAAATTTCGACGCTGGCGACAGAACTCGAGCGGCGGCTGGTGCCACGCCTGGAGGATGAGGAAAAACTCGCCGCCCGTGCAGAGATCTTCCGGTTTCCTGCCCAACTCGCAAGCCTGTCCGAACCGATCCAGGTGCTGGTCGAGGCGATATTCGGCGAAAGCCGGTATGAAGAGGCTGCATGGCTGCGCGGCCTCTATCTTACATCGGCGACCCAGGAAGGCGCCCCCATCGACCGGCTGACCGCGGCGCTGTCGTCGTCCTTCGGTCTTCCGCCACGGCGGGCCCTGCCCGCACCAAGGGTCGAGAAACGCAGCTTCTTCCTGAAGAACCTGCTCACCGAAATCATCTTCAAGGAAGCAGGCCTCGGTACATTCGACCCGCTGGCGCAACGCCGCCGGGCCTGGATCTGGCGCGGTGCTGCGGCTGCCTGTGCGGCAGCAGGCTTGTTGGCCAGTGCCGTGTTTGCCTGGTCCTACTACGACAACCGCAATGCGATCTCGGCCCAGGCAAGCCAGTTCGAAGCGCTGCAGACACCGCTGACCTCCGTTGCCGCAAATCCGGCATCGGTGCAGCAGCCCGCCATCGACAGCGCGCTCGAAGCGATGGACGCGGTCGCAAATGCCCGGACAGCACCGCCGGGCGCTGCCCAGGATCTGCTGGGGCCATCGGCCTCGGCGGAACTGGTGCGGGCTCAGACCGACACCTACGATCACGCCCTGCGCAACGTGCTCGAGCCGCGCATGGTGGCCCTTCTCGAGGCCACCATGTGGCGGCAGATCCGCGATCCGGATTTCATGCTCGGCGCCCTCAAGACCTATCGCATGATGACGGGCCTGTCGCAGATGGATCCCGACTTCGCCCAGAACTGGTGGGTGAACAGCCTGCCCGAATTCGCGGCCGCGGCACCATTTCCAACCGCCGATGCCGAAGAACATCAGCTTGCCGCCATCCGCCGGATGACGGTCGACGAAAGCTATATCGAGCCTGACCAAGCCCTGGTTGCCGAAGCGCTGAAAACGGTGTGCACGATTTCGTTGCCGGCGCGCGCCTACAAGCAGTTGCTGGCCGATCCGGAGGTGGCCGGTCTCAAGGAGTGGATCCCGGCCAATTTTGCCGGCCCCAACGGGGGCAAGGTGTTTGCGCGGCGTTCCGACAAGACGCTTCGGGTCGGCATTTCCGGAGCATTCACCTATTCCGGCTTCCACGACGCCATTCTCGACCGCATCGACGATGTCGCCGCCCAGGCAGCGCTCGATCGTGCGGTTTTCGCCGGCGGCTGCTCGGAAAATTCCGAAACCTCGGTCTCGGCGCTGTCCGAGGATATTTTGAAGCTCTACTATGACGACTACATCGCGCAATGGGACAGCTTCCTGCGCGACATGCGGCTCGCGCCATTGACCGATCTCAATGTCGCCAGCGAAAATCTGAAGGATCTCTCAAGTGCCGATTCAGCCCTGAAGCGGCTGCTTACGGCGGTCGTCCAGGAGACCGAACTGACGCGCTCCGACGAGGCGCCCGCCGACGACAAGGCGGCTGCCAAGGGCGCCTCCAAACTGCTCGGCAAGCTTGGCAAGCTCGGCAAGCTGGCGACAAGCGGTGCGAAACTGCTTCCCCGCGCCGGGTCGGCCAGCGAGGTGGACCTGACCGGCAATCTGGTGGCCGAACATTTCAAACCGCTCAAGAGCACCATTGCCGAGGTCGACGGCCAGCCGCCGGCATTGGATGCCGCCGTTGTCGCGCTGACCGCGCTTTCGAACGTCCTGCAGACGGTCACCGCGAACCCCAATCCGCAGGATGCCATCAAGAAGCAGGGTGGCCTTGCCGAACTGACGGGTGCGGTGGCCAGGCAGGCACAGATCCTGCCCGACCCGATCAACAACTGGCTGGGCGGGATTGCCGGCGACACCAGCAATTTGACTCAGAAGGCGGTCACTTCGGAGCTCAACGCCATCTGGCGGGCCGACATACTGCCTTTCTGCCAGGCTGCGCTGAACGACCGCTATCCATTCAGGGCCGACAGCGCGGTGGACGTCAATGTGCGTGATTTCGCCAGGCTGTTCGGACCGGCCGGGCTGATCGACGGTTTCATCAATGACCACCTGATCAACTATGTCGACACGACCAGCCAGCCATGGAAATGGCGCGCCGATTTCGGCCTCGATGCTTCGGCGCTGGCGGCGTTCGAGCAGGCCAGGCATATCCGCGACGATCTGTTTCCCGGTGGTACGGGACCGGTGATGAGCTTCACGCTCGAACCAAAAGATCTGTCTCCGAACGTCACGCGCGTGACGCTCAATCTCGATGGCCAGACCCTCGTCTATTTCAACAACGCGACACGGCCGCAACCGATGACCTGGCCCGGCAAGGACGGCACGGGAGTCATCTCGCTCGCCTTCCAGCCCATCGACGGTTCGCCCGAGATCATGCTTAACGAGACCGGCAGCTGGGCGTGGCTGAGGATGCTGCGCAACGGCCGTTTCGCCGGCACGTCACTGTCCGATGTCTACAGCCTGCGCCTGGGAACGAAGGGAATGTGGGCCGATTTCGAGCTCAAGGCCGCCAGTGTCGAGAACCCCTACAACCTCCAGATGTTCAAGAAATTCTCATGTCCGCCGCAGATATGACCTTGCCCGGCTTTTACGGCAAAATGCCCGCCACCGGCGATTTCGTGACGCGGCGGCTGAGGGGCGACTTCGTTCGCGGCTGGGACCGCTGGCTGGCGCAGCATCTCGTCCCGCTGTTCGGCTCGGAATTTTGGCCAAGCACAACCGCGCTGCGCTTCCTGGCTGGCCCGGCTTGCTTCGGCGCATCGGCGGGCATCATTGTGCAAAGCGCCGACCGGATCGGCAGGCAATTCCCCTTGAGCATCGTCGCCCAGCTTTCTGAAGCTTCCGTTGGGCTAGCTGATGCCGAGGCATGGTTTTCCAGTATCGAAGAGGCGGCCATCGCAGCCCAGAACGGCGAATTGACGCCCGACGAACTGGATGCCGCGCTCGCCGGACTGCCGGTGCCGCTTGTCGAGCCAGGCGAAGAGGTCATCAGCGATATGGTGATGTGGACGGCCCGTTCGGACATTTTCGACATCGATCCGCAATCGCCGCAAATGACGCTGGAACAAGTTCTCACTGCAAGTTGGGAGGCCCGGTCGATGCAGGGGCAAATCTGATGTTCGTCAGCCAGAACACGACACCGTTTCTCGCCGAGACTTTTCCTTATCAGGACAAGCATTGCGTGAAGTTTTGTGTTGCCGTGATCCGGGCGACGTACGACGTCGATGAACACGGCAACTGCACGCCCAGCAAGAAGCAGTCGCCTTTCGTCTACGCCGACACCCATTATGGCGATCCGGAAATCACCTCCATTCGCGTCGAGACCGACTTTGCCCCTGTCAAACCGAAATGCGAGGTTCTGCTCGACGCCATGGCGGTCGCTCCGAAAGGGAGGCAGGCGGAAGCGATCGAAGTGCGCCTGGTTGGGCCGGGATTGGACAAGCGCGCGGTGGTCACCGGCCAAAGACGCTGGTTCAGAGGTGGGCTCGGCATCCAGGCATCACGGCCGCACCCCTTCATCTCAATGCCGCTGGCATGGCACCTCGCATTCGGCGGCACCGACCGAACCGATCCTGATCCAACCAAGCATCGCGGTGACGCCGTCAACCCGATCGGAAGCGGTTACCTTGTCGGCCAGGGCAACATTGACGGCACACCGCTGCCCTGTGTCGAGCATCCGCAATCGCGCATGGCTATCTGGAACGACCGGCCCAACCCGGTCGGCTTTGGTCCAGTGCCCCGCTTTGCCAAGGAACGGGCGCGCTATGCCGGCACCTATGACAAGCATTGGATGGAAAACGTCTTGCCGTTGTTGCCGCAGGATTTCGACGACTGCTACTTCCAGGCAGCCCCCCCGGATCAGTGGCTCGACAAGCTTTCCGAAGGCATGATCTTCGGCTGCTTGGGCATGAACGAGAGCGGCAAGTTCAAGGTGAAGCTACCGGCGATGTCGGTTCCGGTGCGGTTCATGTTCGACGACAGGACCGAGCACAAGCTGGTGGCGCCAGATACCCTGACCATCCTGCCGCACGAGGCGAGGATCGTTCTGGTCGGACGGGTAAGCACGAAGCTGCCCCGGAAATTTGTGAAACTGCAACAGGTCCAGGTGGGGAAGGAGCCGGAGCCGATCAGTGGCAAGCCGCACTACGCCGGGTTGAAGGAGGCTGTGGCGGCGTTGGCCGGAATGCGCAGAAAGAAATGACCGCTATTTCCTGCATCAGCCTCGTCTGCCCTGTCGGCTACACGCCGGCAAGTGCTGCTGCCGCCATGCGGGCGAGCATCTCGGTATTCGAGGAGTTGTCGTATCGGGGCAGCGGCGGTCAGCCGCTTCGCGGAGCCAGGGTTGAGGCTGTTCGGCGTGAGACGCGTGGCCGGAGCCGTCTTGCGGCACTGGCTCGACTGGCCGTCGACCATATCGATGCGAATGCCGCCGCCCTGCTCCCTTGGGGCGAGATGCCGTTTCTCCTGTGCACACGCGACGCCGATATGCCCGGCGCGCGCATCAACGGCATCCTGGCCGGACTGACGGCGCCAAACGGTGCGCCGCTGGCTGGCGAGCGCTCCTTGCATATCACGCATGGGCAAATCTCGGCTTTCGTCGCGATCGAACAGGCGCGCAAGCTGCTGAATGAGCGCAAGGTGGAAGCCTGCCTCATCATGGCGATCGACAGCCTGATCGATGCGCGCTCACTCAGCTGGCTGGACAGCCAAATGCGACTGAAGACGAGCGAAGTGACGGATGGCCTCATCCCCGGTGAGGCGGCCTGCATTCTGGTCATCAGCAAACGTCCGATCGTTGCCGGTTCTTTGCGGTTGCGAGGGCTGGGCCTGGCCATCGAAAAGGCAACAGCCAGCAACGAGGAACCGTTCCGGGCCGATGGCCTCAGCGCGGCATTGAAAGCCGCACTTGGCGAGGCAGGCGTGCAGATGCACGAAATTGCGTTCCGCCTCAGCGACGTCGGAGGCGAATCTTACGCATTCGAGGAGCTCGTGCTGGCGCAGATGCGAAACATGCGCAAGACGCGTCCAGGACAGCCTGTATGGCATGCCGCCGACTGCATAGGCGATTGTGGAGCGGCGGCTGGCCCGCTTCAATTTGCCTGGGCGGAGCAAGCATTCAAGCGCGGCTATGCTCCCGGCGAATTCGCGGCGCTGCACGGCAGTTCGATGGCGTTCGGCGGCCGAGCCGCCGCCGTGGTTTCGGCGTAACGGAGCGACGATGACGAAAAACGTCTTTGCCGGAAAGTGGGAGATCGCCGCCGAGAACGGGATGAACAAGTCGATCGCGCGGTTTCCGGACGTATGCATGTCACCACCATCGCCGCCAGCGGGGCCGATCCCGATTCCTTATCCCGATACGTCGTTCTCGAACAATCTGAAGAGCGGCTCTTCCACGGTGAAGATCGGCGGCAAGGGCGCGGCGCTGGCGCAGGAGTCGTATTACCAGGAGTCTGTGCTAGGCGACGAGGCGGCGACGCGCACCTTCGGCGCGAATGTCGTCACACATCAGATCACCGGCAAGACCTACTTCCAGGCCTGGTGCATGGACGTGAAGTTCGAGGGCAAGAACGTTTGCCGGCACTTCGACATCACCACCAGCAACCACGCCTCGGGCGGAACGACGACGGCGCCGCTTACATCGCTTGAGATGATGGCCATCACTGTATTTCAGCAGAAGCTTGATTCGGGTATTTGTCCTTGTTGCGACGAAGCAGCCCACGAATGGCAAAAAGACCCTAAGGGGGGAATGTTCAAACTCGTTACTGAAGACCGGTTCTTGAGCAAGAGAGTGGGCGCAATTCCCGATTCCAGTTCCATGAAAGGGGCGTTGGTGAATGCCGCCAACGACCTGCTGGCAAAGAAGGCTGCCGCCAGGGCCGCAGCCAAAGCCAACCCGGCGGCTGCCTGCAACAACGTCCATCCCGAGCGAACCGACCCCTGCGCCCTGTATTGCGATATCCCCGCGGGCACCAGATATCCGCCGGCGACCCCGGGCGGCAAGGGCAAGACACCAGCACAGAAGTGCTCCGAAAATTTCAGGGAAGCCAAGCGCAAGCAAACGATGCGATACTGGGAGGGAAAGTTGAACGCCGGGAAGCCGCCCGACCAGCATGTCAAATTTGGCAAGAAAGAAAAAATCAACCACAAAACCCCGAAATTTGGTGGGGGATGCAGCAGCCCTAAAAACACTGTTCCGGAGAGCGCGATGGGTGGGCCAGAGTGCACCGATATCGAGACCGCTCAGACCACCTTCGAGACCGAAATGAGTAGAGTGGAGCAGTCCCTTGGCCTCACTTGAGTCTAAAGCCATGAATCTTAGCGACCTGGCTCTCGGGTTCCATTTGCCGGACGTCGACCTCGGCAGTCTCGATTATCGCGAGTTGATCCACAGCAAGTCCGACTGGAGCGTCGTCGCGGGGATCATACTGGCCTGCCGGGAAGGCAACTTCGAATTCCTCAAGGACGTACATAAAGTCATGCAGAGGAACGACGGTTACCTCCTCTGGAGTGCGTGCATCAACATCGTTGGATACGCCGGCACCTGGGAGTCCGTTGTCAATCTTTCCCAACATCTGAGCGCCAATGGCGGTGAAGCGGAGAACGCCCACTTCATTGCAGTCTTGTTTGGCACGTCCTGTGACTTGCGAGCGGTGGACAAACTGCTCCACATCTACATGACTACAAAGGAACTCGACACGCTGAACCAGATCCGTGCGGACCTTTCTTCGCTGCTTGAACCCACGAACGGAGAAGTGTTCGACGGGATCGATGATGACGGCGATGGCGATGACATGCCCTCCAGGGATGGGAGGGAGCGCTACTCGCAGGTGGTTCGCAAACGTCGCGATGCCGTTCTTGCAACACTGCCCGATTCCCGCCCGCCTGTGTTCGAGGGGCAGATTTATAGCGTCATTGCCACAGCACGAAGGCTGCTTGAGCAGATCGAGGCGGAACCAGAATACGGGGAGCGCTTCTTTCGTGGAAAGATGATTTTCGAGGCAGCGACTGGCACTGATTGCTCCGGTTTTTTTGACGAACTCGGCCGATTAAGGCGCATCCAGGCAAGCGCTGTTCTCGAAGGCTTCTTCGATCGTGAAGATCTGAACAAGTATCAGGTTGGGCAACGTTACTTTTTCAATTACCCGATCCCAAGCTAGGCACTGCACTTTCCTTGCGGTGTCCTACGTCTGCAGTCGCGTTCGCAGATCCCACATTCATGATCGTGTGGTGGCGGTCTGCGCCAGCCACGTCTTCACCTTATCCGGCAATGCGAGCCGTACCACGTCATCCTCGAAGTGCTTCGCGAAGGCCGATCCCAGTTCCATCGGATCGACGGTGAACAACTTCGTCTCTTCCCTGGCTTCGGGATAAAGCTCCAAAAACGCCGTGCAGGCCGCTACCGCCACATGGGGCTCGCGCATACGCTCGATGAGCCAGGCCAGAACGGACCTATCGCCCAGCATACCGATACCACGCACCGCAAGCGGCGCCGTCGGTAATGTCCTCATCAGCCCGCCCATCCACGCGCGGATGTCCTTGTGCGGCCCGGCTTTGACCAGCGCACGCATCGCAACCATGGCGTGGGGTCCGGCGGCGGTTGCGATTTTCCTGAGTTCCTGGCGCGTAAGATCGCCGGACCCCAGTTCGACGAGTGCCCATGAGGCCCATAGGCGGACGCGTTCATCCCCGTGTTCCAGCGCAGATTGGACATCCCGCCCCAGATCGAAACGTCGAAGTTGACCTGCGAGACGCAAGGCGGCAGCCCGCACCCTTGAATCGTTGTCTTTGACCAGCCGGGCCAAAGTCGCGCCCGGGTCGACATTGTGCACAATGCATGACGAGACGCCGAGGAAGCGGGTGAAGGCATCCTGGCTACCGATCCACTCGCGCACAAAAGGCCCGATCGCCGCCGGCTTGTGCCACGCAAGCGCGCCGACCAAGCCTTTGGCATCATCGGCCGTCAGGCTCCCGAACTCGACCGCTTGTGCCACCTTCCCGCCATCAGCCAGTTCCAGTGCCATCCAAGCGAAGGCGAACAGCTCGCCTTTCTCCGGAAAATTCTCGTGCTGCGCGATCAGAAATGGCCATGTAGCAGTGCCCGCGATGCGCAGGCCGTCGAGGTTTGTCTCCAGCCGCTCGTCGATCTGGGCGATGACCTTGGCGTCGGGCGGATCCTCGGCGGACCAGCTGTCACGCTGCGCCCACAGGAAGGCGACGAGTTCCGCATGTTGGCGCACGACCTCCGTCGCGATGCGAACCGGGCGTTCCCCTTCTGCCTTCGACGACGTTCGCATCAGTTCAGGTTGATCGAGCCGCCGCGAATGCGTTGCGCACCACTGGCATGACTGGTGATGTGAGCGCCACGAATGGTGATGCGGCCGTCTGCCTCCATCAGGATCGTCGCCTTGCCGCATCGCAATTCCAGGCGATCCTCGGCGGTGATCTGCACACGCTGTTCATCCCGGATCACGTGTGGAGTCGCTTTGGGGCGGTTGGGCTCGACGATCCGGCCGACAATCAGAGGCCGGCGCGGGTCACCTTCCTGAAACAGCAAGGCCACCTCGCAGCCGATCATGTCCGACGACAACTCGCACAGGCTGCGCGCTGGCAACGCCGTCTTCTCCGGATTGCCGGGAAAAACGACCAACGGGGACTCCTCCCCGAATCCCAGGAAGGCGCCGATCACCACGCCGTCGATCTTGTCCCTGACCTTGCTCATCGTCGCCCTCAATTCTCGTTGATCTTCGAGCCTTTGATGATCACATCGCTCGACGCCTTGATATTGATCGTGCCCGAGCCCTTCACGGTAATATCCTTGCCCTCGATGATGATCGTGCCGTCTTTCTTCATCACGATCTGCGCGCTTCCGGACTTCAGCGTGATGGACTCCTTAGCGTCGAGCGTGAAGTTCTTGCCAACGTCGATGACTCCGCTTTCGCCGACGTCGATCTTGCTGCCTTTGGCGATCTTGAGCATGTGCCCGCCGCCGACGTCAGTGCTGTCGTTGGATTTGATGTTGGCTATGCGTGAGGCGCCTACATCGGTCGCCTGCGACGCGGCGATGGCGACGGTCTGCCCGGCGCCTATGCTGATGCTCTGATCGGCGCCGATGGTCCAGGTGTCGCTCGTCCCTATGCTGTGCGTCTGGCTGATGCCCACGCTCACCGAGCGCGTCGCCCCGATGGTGTTGGTCTGCATCGCTCCAACGGTCCTCGTCTCCGCGGCACCGACGGTGTCGATGCGAGCCGCGCCAACGGTGACTGTCTGAACCAGGCCCACGGTCTGCGAATGATTGGCGTCGATATTCTCCGTCGAGTTCGACACGACATGAATCGTCTCGTTGGCCATGACCGTCAGCGACCGGTTCTTGCCCACCGTCTCGGTGTCGTTGCTGCCGATATTGGTGGTCTGGTCGACGCCGACTTTGACCGTCTTGTTGTTGCCGACGTCCTCGTCGAGGTTGTGGCCGACGGAATGCTTGGCGTCGTGGTCGATGCGGTCCGACTGATCGTGCTGCACCAGCTTGGTTCGGTCATGCTTGATCAGAAGGTTGTGATCCTTCTGCGCCTGGAAATTGACCAGTTCGGAGCCGGCCTTGTCCTCGAACATCAGTTCGTTGTAGCCGCCGCCGCCGAGCGAGGAGTTCGACTTCCAGCCGGATTGCGTGGCATTCGCCGGCAGCCCATAGGGCGGCATCTGCGAGGCATTGTAGACCCGGCCGGTGATGATCGGCAGATCAGGGTCGCCTTCAATGAAGTCGACGATCACCTCCTGGCCAATGCGCGGTATCTGGATAAAGCCCCAGCCGCTGCCGGCCCAGGTCTGCGAGACCCGCACGAAACAGGAGCTGTTCTCGTCCTTCTTGCCCAGGCGATCCCAGTGGAACTGCACCTTCACCCGGGCGTATTTGTCGGTGAATATCTCCTGGCCCGACGGGCCGACAACCGTTGCCGTCTGGGGCCCACGCATGATCGGCCGGGGCGTGATGCGCGGCGGACGATAGGGCAAGGCGGTCGGCGCTACGCCGAGGATCACCTTGAAGTTCTCGCTGTCGACGTCGGCATGGCTTCTGTATCCCGGATCGAACAGCCTGTATTCGGCACTGACCACCAGATACTCCTGGTTCTGGTCCTCGCGCGGAAAGCCATCCAGCTTGAACGTGCAGCCCGAAGAAAGGCCGCGGACAGTGCCGACCGCGGCGATGCGCTGGTGGACGGCCTGGATTTCCTCGCGCCGGATCGCAGCGAGGTTGTCGCCCCGGCCGACTTCGAGATGCGCGCCGGGCTGGCGATAGTTTTCGCCGGCGGCCAGTTTGTGACTGAACGGCTGGGCCGACTTGGCCATAAGGTCGGCGCCCGGCTTCTTGAAATCATAATCGGTGTGGGCATAGGCGCCCGGGCGCACCGAACTGCCCGGTATCCATTCGGTGATGTACTCGACATCGCGCCGGGAGCCCTGCCCTTCAAAATGATAGGGCACTTTCTCGTAGCCCGGCGCTGGCTTCAGCTTGCTCATCGCATCGGTCAGGACAAGCGTGTGTTTGCCCTCGTCATGCTCGAAAAAATACAGGATGCCTTCATGCTCGAGCAGTCGCTGGACGAAATCCAGGTCGGTCTCGTCATACTGCACGCAGTATTCGCGCGGAGGGTAGGATCCCTGCAGACGCAGATCGAATTCCGCCGTGCTGTATTTCTTGAAGACGTCCTTGACGATGTCGACGACGCTCTTGTTCTGGAAAATACGGCAATCGGTGGTGTTGCCGAGGAACCAGAGCCATGGCCTGACGACTGCTTCGTAGTAGGCCAGCCGGTCTTCGATGCGGGTCAGCCGAAACTCGGACACGAGGCCGCTGAACCACCGTTTCGGATCGGATTCACCTTCGACCGAAACGACACCCCCCAGCATCTTCAGCGGATCGATATCGGGGCTGGGGCTGACGAACCCTACCGTATAGGCCAAACAACGGCTGATCTCATCGCGCCCGACAAGATGCGTGAAGGTCAACAGCTCGGCGCCAACAGGTGTCTGCACAACCGTGGCACGTTCGTTCGGCATGGGTCGTGCCCCTCCTGGACGCGGCCGCCAGCGTGGTGGATTTAAAGTTCCCGCTCTATTAACAAGATCACGCTCAGAAACTTTTCGATCCGCCGCACAAGGCCATGTTGAGTCTACCACATGTTGTCCAGCAGACCAAAGGGACGGGGGGCGACTGAACCCTGCCCTGTCAATGCATCGGCTCGAAACGCTACTGTCCTGTTGTGCGCGCAAACTGCTAGTATGTGGAGTATCGGTCAGCGTTCGACGGCGATCCTGGATGTACATCAGTCTGCAAATCAACAGTATCGACTCCTTGCCCGCTGATATCCCGACCGGCTACGCGGCGCGTGATCGCGGCTTCGAAATCGGACGCGAGGCTTGTGACTGGACCTTGCCGGACCCGGACAAGTTCATCTCCGGTCGGCACTGCGAGGTCCGATACGAGGCAGGCGCGTTCTGGTTGCACGATGTCTCGCGTAACGGAACCTACATCAACGGATCGAGCCAGCGTATGACCGGCCCGCATCGGCTGAGCCATGGCGACCGGATGCTGATCGGCCGCTATGTCATCTTCGTATCGATCGACGACGAGCGCGTCACGACAGGTCATCCCAGCCACAGTTCGACACAACGAGAAATGCCGGCCGCGACAGGCCGGCCGCTGGAATTCGCCGCCGAGCCGTTCTTCACTCCACCGGAGCAACAGTCCGGGCAGCGGGTTCCGGCTCCGGCGTTCTCGTCGCAAGCGCCACTGCCCTCGACGAGAGACGAAGTCCTGCGGGAAATCGCGATCGCGGCCGGCATCTCGCCGGAATTGCTTCAATCGCGCGATCCGCATGAAGTTGCCGCCGAAATCGGCACGGTCCTGCGGACAGTGGTCGAGGAGCTGGCCATGCTTTTGAAAGCGCGCGCGGCCGCGAAAATGCTGGCCAAGAGCACACAACGAACGATGATCAGCACCGCCGACAACAATCCCCTGAAGTTCGTCCCGGGAACCGACGACATCCTCGAAATCATGTTCGCCCGCCGCAGGGTCGGCTATCTTGATGCCAGGCGCAGCATCGAAGATGCATTCCGCGATCTCAAGACGCACGAATTCGCCACCTATGCCGCCATGCAGGCTGCGCTATCGCGGCTGCTTGATGACCTGTCGCCCGAGGCGATCGGAAGGAAACTCCCCCCTACGTCGTTCTCGTCGAAGAAAAGCCAGGCCTGGGACGCTTTTGTCGCGACCTGGCGAACCATGGAGGAGGCCCATGAGAACGGCATGCTGGACATATTCCTGGCCTATTTCAGCGAAGCCTATGCCAAGGCCGACAAGCAAAAATAGACCGGCCCAAAGGGGATGCGAGGCTGAAGTCGACGAAGAAAACCTCTTCGGTGCGCGGCATCCGGTTCCAATAGAGAGTTTCTGAGATTACGATCACATACGACACTTCGCTAAGCGGGTAAGGCTGATCGACCTGGGGGTCTGCGGCAAATGTCATCTTTCGGCGGGATAGTAAGATATAGCCGACCTTTCGCCGGACACTGCCAGGGTCGGCAGGGGTTGCATTTTCTTCACCTGACGAGAAACCGTTTTGCGCCTGTGTCGCCCAGTCGCGGGCATACAGCCTGCTCGGACGATCGGCCATGAGTTCGAAAGACGATCCTTTCGGCCCGGCAGGCAAGACCGTCATTCGCGCCCCTCCACGGCGTGAGCGAAAACTGGCGCCAGTCCCTCAGGAGCCCGTCGCGGATGGCGGGCAAGCCTCGCAGATCAAGGATTCGACAGTGTTCGATCCCGGCGTCGGCCGGCATACACCGCCGGGCTGGACATCCGGGACCGTGATTTATCAAGGAGCTCCTTCCGGAGCGGCAGGAGGCGTCGCTTCCGCGGCGGCGCCGGCTCTACGGCAGGAGACCCTGCTCAACGTCACGGACAGTGTCAGATATTCCGCAACAAACCCGATCCTTGCCGCGGCCGCACCGTTGCTGATGCTGTTCGGCCAACTCAGGCTTATCGCCATCGAGAGACAAGCCGGGCCGTTGGCCGAACACGTCACCGCGGCGATTGATAGATTCAACAGGACACTGGAGAAATCAGGTGTTGCCGAAGAGGATGCGCGGATTGCGAAATTCGTCCTCTGCGAAACCGCCGACGATCTCATCGGCAACCTGCCTTGGCCACAGAAAGACGCTTGGGCGCAGCACAGCATGCTGTCGCAGTTCTTTCACCTCGAGCCCAGCGGCACAGGCTTCTTCGAAGCGCTGAACAAGATCCTGGCCAGTCCCGAGGCACACTACGATCTGCTCGAACTGATGCATGTCTGCCTGTCGCTGGGGTTCGAGGGCCAGTACCGGGGCCTGACGCGCGAAGACAGCAATCTCGAACGTGTTCGGCGCGACGTTTACGAAACGCTTCGCTACTTCAGGGCACGCGCAGACGCCGACATCTCGCCCCGCTGGCAGGGCTTGGCGTCGACCATGACGCAATCGTCGACACGCGTGCCGCTCTGGGTCGTCGCGGCAGCTGCGTCGGCGCTGCTGACTGCTGCATTCTTCGCGCTGCGGGTCTTCATCACCAATGAAGGCGATGCCGCCGCCGGTGAATTGCTGGCTCTCACCCCATCGACGCCGATCGCCATCGAACGGGCCAGCGTGGCACCGTTGGCGGAGCCGGCGAAAGTCGTCCCACCCGCCGCCACAACCACGCAGATCGATCGCATTCGTTTGGCACTGGCCAAGGACGTCGAAGGCGGCGGGCTGACCATCGGCACGAAAGGCGATTTCATCGTGGTCGAAATCAACAATCTCCTGCTGTTCCAGTCCGGCAGGGCCGAGGCGAAGCCGGAGTTCCAGCCAATTGCCGCCGATATCGCCGCAGCCCTGGAACCCGAGCGCGGACCGATCAGGATCGTCGGCCATACGGACAATGTGAAGCCGCGAAAATCGAGCCCGTTCAAGTCCAACTTCGATCTTTCCGTGGCCAGGGCGAAGGCTGTCGAAACAATGATGGCACCAAAGTTCAGCGATCCTTCGCGACTAACGGTCGACGGCAAGGGCGAGGACGAGCCAATCGCCGACAATGCGACGCCGGAAGGCCGCGCCAAGAACCGCCGTGTCGATGTGATGATCGCCAAGGAGGAGACATTGTGAGCACGGCCGGTT
>NZ_RZRQ01000099.1:0-19264 GCF_003997785.1 Mesorhizobium sp. M7D.F.Ca.US.004.01.2.1
ACCTGATGGACGCCATCACGCTGCGACCGGAAGACACGTTCGACAACATGTCCCACTACCTCGCCATCGTGAGCGCCCGCAGCCGGCTGAAGATGGCCGACAGCGACGATCAGTTGCGCAGCGAGGTCTCCTATCTCTGGGAAATCGCGCTTGGCATCGAGGAAGGCAATCTCTCGGCCGCGGAAAAGCGGCTGCGCCAGGCGCAGCAGGTGCTGCAGGACGCCATCAAGAATGGCGCCAGCGACGCTGAAATCGAAAAGGCGATGAAGGAACTGCGCGAGGCGATGAACCAGTTCCTGCAGGAATTCGCGGAACGCGCCAAGCAGAATCCCAGCGCACCGCAGATGCAGCAGAACGGCCAGGAACTGCGCCAGAGCGACATCGACCGCATGATGGACCAGATCGAGAATCTGGCGAAGTCGGGCGACCGCGACAAGGCCCAGCAATTGCTGTCGCAACTGCAGGACATGATGAACAATCTGCAGGCCGGCCGTCAGCAGCAAGGCGGCCAACAGGACAGCGAGATGCGCCAGCAGATGGACAAGCTCGGCGAGATCCTGCGGCGCCAGCAGGAGATGATGAACGACACCTTCCGCATGGACCAGATGCAGCGCGGCGAGCGCCAGCGCGGACAGAACCGCGACGAGCAGCTCGGCGAAGGCAACGGCCAGGGTGAGGACAAGCCAGGGGTCGGCGAGGACCGCGATCCGCTCGCCCGGCAAAAGCCGATGACACCGCAGGAATTCGCCGACGCGCTGAAACAGCTGCAGCAGGGACAGGGCCAGCTGAAAAGCGACCTCGGGCAGCTGAAGAAGGGCCTCGAAGGCATGGGCATGGAGCCTAATGAAGGATTTGGCGAGGCCGGCAAGTCCATGGGCAATGCCGAGCAGGCGCTCGGCGAAGGCCAAGGCGACGAGGCCGTCGGCCATCAGGGCCGGGCGCTGGAAGCGCTGCGCAAAGGCGCCAAGGACATGATGAAGCAGATGCAGGCCATGCAGGGCGACCAGGGCGGCAGCGAGCAAGGCGGCCGCCAGCAGAACGCCGATCGTGACCCGCTCGGCCGGCCGCGCGCCAGCCAGGGTCCCGATTTCGGCGATTCGGTGAAGGTGCCCGACGAGATCGACGTGCAGCGCGCCCGCCAGATTCTGGAAGCGATCCGCAAGCGGCTCGGCAATGCGCTCAGCCCCGACATCGAACGCAGCTATCTCGAACGGCTGCTCGAGCTGAAATAGGGATTGCCCGCCTCCCACCCCCCCCGAAAACCCTCTTCAACGGTTGCACCACCATGCCTAGACTTGGCGCCGTCACGCCCATCCTGCGCATCTTCGACATTGCCAAGGCGCGTGAATTCTATGTCGGCTTCCTCGGCTTCGAGGTGCAGTAGGAGCATCGCTTCGACGACAACGCGCCGCTTTACATGGCGATCGGCCGCGATGGCTGCGTCCTGCATCTCAGCGAACATCACGGCGACGGTGCACCCGGCATTGCCGTGCGCATCAAGGTCGAGGACATCGCCGCGCTGCATGGCGAACTGATCGGCAAGAAATACCGGTTCGCCAAGCCGGGCCTGGAAGAGACGCCGTGGAAGACCCGCGAGGTATCGGTCGCCGATCCATTCGGCAACCGCCTGCATTTCTATGAAGATGCCGCCGGCTGACTGAGCCTGTTGACGAACGCTTCGCGGATTGCCTCCTGCATACCGTCGATCGCCTCGCCTGACGCATTCGGGTTGCGGTGCATCACCACATTCGAGGAATCGATGGCGCCGAACCCGTCCGCGGTCGTCAGTTCACGGCAGCCGTCGGGAATGTTGCTGCGTGAAATCGGCGCGATCGCCAGTCCGGAGGTGACGGCGAGCTTGAGGCCGCCGGTGGTGTCGCTGGTATAGGCGACACGATAGGCAAGATCGCGTTGCTCCAGCGATTTGATGGCGAAGTCCTTGCACCAGCCGGCCCGGTTGTAGAGTGCGATCGGCACCGGCTGTTCCTCATGCATATGGTGCAGGGTCGACGTTACCCACACGGTCGGATCGTGCATCAGCACTTCGCCGCCGGCAGGATCCTGCCATTCAAACACCACGCACAGATCGAGTTCGCCGGCGGCAAGCGCGGCTATCTGTGCCCCCGAATGCGCATAGCGCACGGTGACCTCGACCTGTGTATGGCGCTTCGAAAAGGCACCGAGCGCGCGCGACAGGATGGCGTGGCCATACTCCTCGGGAATGCCGATGCGCACCGGCCCGCCGAGCGGCGGCGCCGCCATCGACGCCGACGTCTCGTCGAGCAGCGAGACAATGCGGCGGGCGTTGACGATGAGTTCGCCGCCGCGCCGCGTCAGCGCGACGCCGCGCGAACCGCGCTCGAACAGACTGTCGCCAATCAGCTCTTCGAGCTTCTTCATCTGCATCGACACCGCCGACTGGGTGCGGCCGGCCTGCTCCGCCGCCTTGGTGAAATTGCCGGTCTCGGCAATCGCCACGAAGGTGCGCAGGAGGTCGCTGTCGAGGGTCGGTCGCATGAAATCCGCCATAAGGAAATTTGATCGCTGGCATCATTCCAATTCGTTTGCAACATGTCAAACGCAGGATGATAGTGGCCACGCCCATTGGATATGCGACTGCGAAATCAGCCGCGGACCAATCAAGAGTCCTCACTCGTGCCCGCTGCCCGAAACGGTGGCGGGTTCTTTTTTCACTTGCACAAGCGTGCTTGCGGGCGCGGTACTGGAGCCTGGAATCCTCATGCAGAACCGGATGGTGCGCGGCATCCTGAGCCTGTGTCTGGGCGTGCTGGTCTTCTCGCTGCAGGATCCGCTCGTCAAAGCCGTGTCGAGCTTCTATCCGGTGACCGAGGTGATGGCGATCCGCTCGATCGTCGCCCTGCCGATCCTGATCTTTCTGGTCCATGCCGATGTCGGCTTGCGGGCGATCCTGTCGAGGCGATTCGGCATGCTTACTGTGCGCGCCTTCATCCAGTTCACCTCCTATACGGTGTACTATCTGGCCATCGCTGCCTTGCCGCTGGCCGATGCGGTGGCGCTCTACTTCATGGCGCCGCTGTTCATCATGGCGCTGGCCGGGCCGTATCTTGGCGAGCGCGTCTCCTGGCGGACGCTGGCGACCGTGCTGATCGGGCTGTTCGGCGTCCTCGTGATGCTGCGCCCGGGCGCCGGGCTGTTCGACTGGGCGGCGCTGCTGTCACTGGGCTCGGCGGCGCTCTATGGTTTTTCGCAGTTGATGGCCCGCAAGATCGGCGATACCGAATCGTCCACCGTCATGGCCTTCTATCAGAACGGCGCCTATCTGGTTGGCGCCGCCGTGGTGGCCGGCGCGTTTCACCTTGCTGGCATAACTCACGCCGTCCACCCGAGCCTGGAATTCCTGGTGCGGCCCTGGCTGTGGCCGACGCTGCCCGATTTTCTCAAGATGGCGGCCTGCGGTTTCGTCGCTTCGGCAGGTATGATCTTGCTGTCGCAGGCCTACCGGATGGCGCCGGCCAACCGCGTTGCCACTTTCGAATACACCGGCATCCTGTGGTCGCCGCTGTGGGGTTTCCTGTTCTTCGCCGAAGTACCACGGTCGACAACCGTGATCGGTGCTGCCTTGATCATCGGCGCCGGCCTGATGGCGCTCAACACCGAACGGCGCAAGAGCGCTGCACCCGTGCTCACTGCTGCCGATCCAGCCTGATCAGGCGAAGCAGATCAGCGCCCGTTCGACGCGCGAGCGGATTTCGGCCAGCGTAAAAGGCTTCTGCACGACATCGAGGATAATGCCGTTCAATTCCTCGGCACGCTCGCGCTGGTCGGCATAGCCGGTCATCAGCATGATCTTCATCGATGGGAAGAGCGCTGCCGCCGCGATCGCCATCTCGATGCCGTCCATCTCCGGCATGCGGATGTCGGAGACGACAAGATCGTAGCCGCCACGCGCGGCCTGGATCAGCGAAAGCCCTTGCGCGCCGTCCGCCGCGATATCGATTGTGTGCCCGGCGCGTTCAAGCGCGCGGGCTGCCAGGGTGCGGACGGACTCATCGTCCTCGACGATCAGAAGCTTTGCCATGGCCGGCATATTTGGCGCTGAAAAGTTGACTTTTCCTGAAAGCGCGCAGCATCGCCAAGCATTTTTGATGTCGCTCACACGTCCCCTTTGACGACGCCGACAAACGGCAACTCGCGAAAAGCGTGGGCAACGTCCATGCCGTAGCCGACGACGAAATAGTCGGGGCAGTCGAAGCCGACATAGTCGGCATTGAGCGCGGTCTGGCGGCGCATGCGCTTGTCGAGCAGCACCGCGATGGAACAGCTCTTGGCGCCCCGCGACAGCATCAGGTCGCGGGTGAAGCTCAGCGTCTTGCCCGATTCGAGAATGTCGTCGATCAACAGCACGTCACGGCCGGCGACCTCATTGTCGATGTCGCGCAGCACCCTCACCTCGCCGCTGGTGGTGCCGGCGCCGTAGCTGGAGATGAAGATGAATTCGACCTCGGGCGACAGGCCGACATCGTGCATGGCGCGGATGAGATCGGCGGCGAAGATGAACGAGCCCTTCAGCACCGAGATCACCAGCAAATCGTGATAATCGTGGCCGGCGATCTCCTTGGCAAGCTCGAGATTGCGCCGCGCGATCGCCGATGCCGAAAACAGGACTTCGATGTCCTTGCCGCGTACGATGGGCATTGGTGGTCTTTCCCCGGTGATCGCCTATTGGGCGAAAGTGACCAAAACGGTCCTTACGCCGTTCTTAGGCACGTCGAGCCGGCTGGCAAAGCCGAATCTTTCGCCGGACGCCAGCGCGCGGCCGGATGTCCCCAACGTATAGCGGGTTGTGCGCCCGTCATTGCCAGTCACCCGGATTTCGAGCGGCGGCAACTGCGCCGGTTTCGCACCGTCATTGACGGCCTCACCATCGACGAATAGCGCGGGGTTCGGCCCGGAGGCGTCGACGCGTGATGTGACGCCCGAAATGCTGAGCGCCGAGGCCTGCGCACCGGACAGGAACGGCGCCTGGCGCATCAACGCATGCCCGCCGGAGACCCAGAAGGCGGCCAGCGCGGCGCCGATGCCCGCGATCCAGAAGATCGGCCCGCCTCGCGAGGCCGGCGGCCGTTCCGCCGGGGCCTCGGGCTTGCGCAGCATATCCATGCCCTCGATGGGCGGTGTGACGATCGCGCGCGGCAGCGGTGAAACGCTTTCCACGGCAGGGACAAGACGTGGCATCACCACGTAGTCGGCATCGACGATGTCGACAGCCGAACCACGCATGAACCGGTCCGTAGCGGCAATTGCCGCCGGATCGGTCATGATTTCGCCGGAAACCGGGCGCGCGGTTCGATCGTCAGGCATCATGGCCCCAGCATTGCAGCACGTGTTCGCTTTTCGTTTCTTTTGCGTAAACATAAATGGTTAACGCTTCCCCACTGGAGCCCTCGTGACGAGCCGAAAGAGCCTAGGAATTAACCGCCGGTTAACCATGCCGGCCGATGGTCTTTACCCAGAACAGGCCGGCTCGCCGCCGTGCCGAATTTCAGGTCGCCGAAATTGATTCGTTTCGAAAATGTCGGCCTCCGCTATGGCATGGGTCCGGAAATCCTCCGCGACATCTCCCTGCACATTCCGGAGCGCTCCTTCCAGTTCCTCAGCGGGCCTTCGGGCGCCGGCAAGACGACCTTGCTGCGCCTGCTGTTCATGTCGCTGAAGCCAACGCGCGGGCTGATCACCATCTTCGGCAAGGATCGCTCACGCATCTCGCGTACCGAACTGCCGCATCTGCGGCGCCGCATCGGCGTGGTGTTCCAGGACTTTCGCCTGCTCGACCACATGACCACCTACGAGAACGTCGCGCTGCCTTTGCGCGTACGCGGGCGCGAGGAGGCGAGCTACCGCACCGATGTCACCGAGCTGTTGAAGTGGGTCGGGCTGGGCGAACGCATGCATGTGCTGCCGCCAGTTCTGTCCGGCGGCGAGAAGCAGCGCGCGGCGATCGCGCGTGCGCTGATCGAGCAGCCGGAAATCCTGCTCGCCGACGAGCCGACCGGCAATGTCGATCCGCCGCTGGCGCGACGCCTGCTGCGGCTGTTCATCGAGCTCAACCGTCTGGGCACCGCCGTGGTCATCGCCACCCACGACCTCGGCCTGATGGAACAGGTCGACGCGCGCCGCATGATCCTGGCCGGCGGAAGGCTGGACATCTATGACTGAGCTGTCCGCCGACCATCTTGTGGAACGAGAGCAGGACGCCGAGGCGAGCGAGGCAAAGCCGCGCGCCCAGCGCAGGATGGCGCCGATCGTGCCGGCGCAGAACATCGCGGGCCGGGCGCTGGTGCTGGTCATCGCCATCATGACCTTCCTGTCCTGCCTGACCTTCGGCGCGGTGACGCTGGTGCGCGACACCGCGTCTGTCTGGGAGAACCAGATCTCGCGCGAGGCGACGATCCAGGTCAAGCCGGTCGACGGCCTGGACATGGAGGCAGCCCTTGCCCAGGCCTCGCAGATCGCCGGCGAGTTTCCCGGCGTCAAAGCAACCAAGATCATCGATCGCGAGGCAACCGCGAGGCTGCTGGAGCCATGGCTGGGTTCAGGCCTCAACATCGACGAGCTACCGGTGCCGCGCCTGATCATCGTCACCATCGACGAGAACAGCCCGCCCGATTTCGCCGCCATGCGCGCCGCGATCACACCGAAACTGCCGAGCGCATCGCTCGACGATCACCGCACCTGGGTCGACCGGCTGGTCGCCATGGCCCGCACCACGGTGACCATCGGCATCGCCGTGCTGGCGCTGATGCTGTCGGCGACGGTGCTGACCGTGGTGTTCGCAACGCGCGGCGCCATGGCCGGCAACGGCCACATCATCGAGGTGCTGCATTTCGTCGGCGCCGAGGCACAATTCATCGCACGCGAATTCCGCCGTCATTTCCTGGTCACCGGCATGAAGGGCGCGGCGGCCGGCGGGGCGGCGGCAGTGCTCGTCTTCATCGTCTTTTCCTGGTGGTCGTCGCGCAACATGGCGACACCGCAGGCCGACCAGGCAACCGCCCTATTCGGCAATTTCGCCATCGGTTCGGCAGGCTATCTCGGTGTCGTCTTGATGGTGCTGGTGATCGGCGGGCTCACGGCTGCGACGTCCCACGCCACCGTCGTTGCCTATCTCAGCGACATCGATGTCCGCCAACCGGATGCAGGGTGATCCATGTCGCCCAAAAGTGGGAACCGGTTTTGGGACAACGGCATGGATAAGACAGGGTGATCACGGATGGAGAATTCACGTAACGCAAAGTGCGTCTTTTACCTACCCAAGGGCGCATTTCAGGACTAACCATATGGCTATGGACGCGCGGGAATCGACCGGTACGGCTGGGCAGATGCCAGTGGTGGTTGCCCGTTCGCATGACCGTAGCACGGTGAGCCGTCTAAGGGCCGCGTTGCGCCTATCCGCTCTCTCTGTGCTCATCCTCGCAACTTTGTTTGCCGGCGGCTTCGGCTGGTTCGCCAACAAGGTCAGTCACCTGACAACGCCCGCCAACCCGGCCAAGGCAGACGCGATCATCGTGCTGACCGGCGGCCAGTCCCGCCTTGATGCCGCGATGGATCTGCTGGCGTCCGGCAAGGGCGAGCGGCTGCTGATCAGCGGTGTGCATCCTTCCGCCAGCCGTCGCCAGTTGCAGGCGGCGACCGGTGGTGACGTCAGGCTGTTCTCCTGCTGTGTCGACATCGACCGCGCTGCGCTCGACACGATCGGCAATGCCGAGGAAAGCGCCAAATGGGTCGAGAGCCATGCCTATGGCACGGTGATCCTCGTCACCAACAATTATCATATGCCGCGCAGCCTGCTTGAGATGGGCCGGCTGCTGCACGGCGCCAAGCTCGAGCCCTATCCGGTGGTCAATTCCAACCTCGACAATGGCGGCTGGCTGACCAAGCCGCGGGCCTTGCGGGTGCTGTTCACCGAATACAACAAATATTTGCTGGCGCTGGCGCGCGGCATCGTGCCGGTCAAGCCGACGCCCAACGGCATCGCGCTGGCCGAAACCGCGGCCGGCGGCTGATCATTCCCCTGCGGCGGCGCCTGAATTCCCCTTGAGACGTGCGATCTCCTGTTCAAGTCGCTCGATGCGCTTGTCCCTCTCGCCGAGTGCGGCCGCCACGTCGGCTGCCTCGAACCGTTGCGGGATATGTTGCGGGCAATTGGCGTCCCAGGTCGAGACCGTGAACAGGATGACCTGCTCGGGGCGCGCCTTGTAATCCTGCGGCATCAGCTTCGCCATCAGTTCGGCATCGTTCTCGACGACGCGCGCAGTACCCCAGAGCTTGATGCGCTGGCGGTGCATGTAGTCGATCAGGAACAGGAAGGCCTGCGGATTGTCGGCCAGATTGCCCTGCGTGATGAACTGCCGGTTGCCGGCAAAATCCGCGAAGCCGATCGTGTGTTCATCCAGCACCTTGAGGAAGCCGGCAGGCCCGCCGCGATGCTGGATATAGGGCTGGCCATCGCCATTGGCCGTCGACAGGAAGACGCTGGTCTGCATCTCGATGAAGGCGGCAAGGTCAGGGGTGATGACAGCTTGCCAGCCGCCACGCTCCTCGACTCGGGCATAGGATTGGCGTGAGCCCTTGCGGGCCTGGATCGCCTTGACCGTCGGCGTGAAGGCGACGTCGCTGGTGAAAGCATGCGCGTTCATCGAAACCTCCTTGCCCGGAACGGGAATTCATCCAAAGCCCGAGTTCCTACAATGTTGGGTGATCGTCCGGCCGCTGGCCGAGCAGACGATCAGCCCGTGCAGGCAGGCCGACACATCGAATATAGAGCCTTCCATCAATGAAATGCAGATGGCATATTCGTAACCTGTCCTCCCATTTTTCGGAAGAAGCTATGGATCGTCTCGAAGCCATGTCGCTCTTTGTCGCCGCGGTGGAGGCCGGCAGCCTTTCCGAGGCCAGCCGCCGTTTCGGCATTCCGCTGGCGACGGTCAGCCGCAAGATTTCCGATCTTGAGCGCCACCTGAACACACGCCTCCTGAACCGCTCGACGCGCAGGCTTACGCCGACCGATGCCGGCCAGGCCTATCTTGCCGCCTGCCGCCGCATCCTCGACGAGGTCGGTGAGGCCGAACGCACGGCAGCCGGCGAATACAGCGCGCCGACCGGCGAACTGGCCATCACCGCGCCGGTCGTCTTTGGCCGCCTGCATGTGCTGCCGGTCGTCACCGGTTTCCTCGCCGCCTATCCCGACGTGGACATCCGCCTGACGCTGGCAGACCGCATAACCCAGCTGGTCGAGGACCATTTCGATCTCGCCATCCGCATCGGCCAACTGCCCGATTCGAGCCTGGTCGCCATTGGCGTCGGCGCGATCCGCCGCGTCGTGTGCGCCAACCCCGCCTATCTGGCCGAGCATGGCACGCCGACGACCCTGGAAGATCTCGGAACACACAGCTGCATCACCTTCGAGAGGCTTGCTTCCGCCACCACCTGGAGCTTCACCAGGGGCAAGGCCGAAATCCCGATTCAGGTTCGCTCACGGCTTCAGGTCAACACCGCCGAAGCGGCCATCGATGCAGCGATTGCCGGCGTCGGGCTGACACGGGTGCTTTCCTACCAGATCGAAGCCGCACAGCGGTCCGGCACGCTGCGCGTCCTGCTGCAGGAGTTCGAGCCAAAGCCATGGCCGGTAAGCCTGGTGCATGCAGGCCACGGCCTGCTGCCGGTCAAGCTGCGCGCATTCCTCGATTTTGCCGCCCCACGCCTGAAGGAGCGATTGGCGCGACTGATGTAGCGGAATCGGGCCGCTCGCCGATCGACGGATCGCTCATCTTCGCCGATCAGAGCGCCCGACGGCCATTTCCTTTTTCCCCGCGCTTGGTGTAACCAACGCTCACCTCCTGACCGGGCCTCCCCCAATGCTCTATTTCAGATCACTGACGTTCAATTTCGTCTTCTACGTCAACCTGATCGTCCAGATGATCCTCTGGACCCCCTATTACTTCCTGTCGCCCCGTCACCGCGCCTGGTTCGTGCCGAAATTCTGGTCGCGCACCTCGATGTGGCTTTATGACAAGATCGCCGGAACGAAGAACGACATCACCGGCCAGGAAAACCTGCCCGAGGGCTCCTTCATCCTGGCGCCAAAGCACCAGTCGTTCTGGGATGCGATCGCCTTCTTCCCCTTCCTTCAGGACCCGCTCTACATCCTGAAGCGCGAGCTGACCTGGATCCCGTTCTTCGGCTGGTACATCATGAAGATGCGCATGATCCCGGTTCATCGCGGCAGCCGCTCTAAAGCGCTGAAGGCCGTGGTCGCTGCAACCAAGGAGGAGATGGCCCGCAACCCTCGCCAGCTCATCATCTACCCCGAAGGTACAAGACGCGCGCCGGGCGACGAGCCGGCCTACAAATATGGCATCGTCGAAATCTATGCGCAGCTTGGCATTCCGGTGGTGCCGGTTGCCCATGTCGCCGGCCTCTATTGGCCACGCCGCAAATTCCTGCGCTATCCCGGCACCATCAAGGCGCGCTTCCTGCCGCCGATTCCACCGGGACTGAGCAAGGACGAATTCATGGCCCGGCTGATCGGTGAGACCGAGGCTGCCTGCGACCAGTTCCTGATTGATGCGGCGCGCGGCCCGAACCCACCTGCCTTGCCGCCGACAGCGATGAAAAGGCTGCAAGAGTTGGACGCGGCTGCAAGAACCAAAGTCTGAACCGGAAGTCTCCGGCCGGCAGGTCTCAACCGAACACGGCCAGCGCAGTGGTCAACACCAGCGTCGCGGCAAAGACCAGATTGATGACCCGCGAAGCCGCCGGCCGGCGCAGGAAGCGCGCGAAAGCTGCCCCCGCGACAAGCCACAGAGCGTGGATGGCAACGATCATCAGGGCAAGAGCCGCCAGCTTCAGCCATAGACCAAGCTCAGCGGCGCCCTGTTTCGACGAGGCACCGGCAAACACGGCGGCGATCGCCACATAGGCCTTTGGATTGGCGACCGCGAGAAGAAACCCAGCCAGCCATGTTGGGCGCGAAGCTTCGGCGGCACGTGCTGCCAAGGGCGGGGCCGTGGCGATCTTGAAGGCGAGATAGAGGATGTAGGCGGCGGACGCGACAGCCAGCAACGGCGCCAGCTTCGGCATCGACGAGAGCACCGCCATAACCCCCGTCGCGACGACCAAAAGCACGGCGATCGTGCCCAGGATGATCCCCCAGGCATAGCCCAGCGAATGGCGCAAACCGAAGGCCGCACCGGCCGCGGTCACGCTTATCGTTGCCGGCCCCGGGCTGCCCATGACAACGGCGGAGGCAAGCACCAGCGCGAGCAGCTGGCGCCAAAAGTCCGGCTGCGAAGGAAGCGGCTCAGTCATCTCACCCTCTGCCTTGCCCCGTGCGAAGGAGGCTATGGCAAGACAAGAGGGTCGTCTTGGACGTTCGTGCGAGGAGCGGCCGCCGAAAACGTCAGCCGCTCGCTTTGTCGAGTTCGGCCATGTCGGCGCCGCTCAGTTTCAGTGACGCCGCCTTGATCAGGCTGTCCATCTGCTCGGGCTTGGTCGCACTGGCGATCGGCGCGGTAACGCCTGGCCGCGCGATAACCCAGGCAAGCGCCACCTCCGCCTGCTTGGCCGAATGCCTGGCGGAAACCGCGTCGAGGGCTGCAAGGATGCGCATGCCGCGCGCGTTGAGGTAGTCTTTCACCCCACCGCCACGCGGGCTTTGACCGAGATCGGCCTCGCTGCGGTATTTGCCGCTGAGAAAACCCTTGGCCAGGCTGAAATAGGTGATGACGCCGATGTCCTCGGCCACGCACAGATCGCGCAGCGGCCCGTCAAAGGACGAGCGATCGTAGAGATTGTATTCCGGCTGCAGCACCTCGTAGCGCGGCAGGCTTCGCAGGCTCGCCACATCAAGCGCGGCACGCAACTGGCCGGCGTCGAGGTTCGAGCAGCCGGCATAGCGGATCTTGCCCTTGGCGAGCAGCTTCTCGTAGGCGCCAAGGGTTTCCTCATAGGGCGTCGTCGGGTCCGGCCAATGCGACAGATAGAGGTCGATGACATCGGTCTGCAGCCGCTTCAGCGATGCATCTACGGCCTTTTCGATGTAGGCGGCGGACAGGTCCTTGTGTCCTTGCCCCATATCCGAACCGACCTTGGTGATCACCACGACCTTGTCACGATTGCCCCGGTCTTTCATCCACTTGCCAATGATGGTTTCCGACTCACCGCCCTTGTGGCCAGAGACCCAGCGCGAATAGGCGTCCGCCGTATCGATAGCGTTGAGGCCGGCCCCGACGAAGCGGTCGAGCAGGTCGAACGAGGTTTTCTCGTCGGCGGTCCAGCCGAAGACATTGCCGCCCAGAACCAGCGGCGCGATGGACAGGTCGGTGCGACCGAGACGGCGTTTCTGCAAGGCGTATCTCCAGGATGATTGGGGTGGGCGAATGCGGCCCACTGGCTGAGGTTCGAAGCCTAACTAGGTCTTGCCTGATCGAGGTCAAAGGCCTGGCCGCCTTTTTCCGCAGAGCCAGCTTCACAAAGGCGCGACCTGCCTGGCGACATCCTCCAGCCAGTGGTCGCGGATGCCCAGCGCCTTGAGATGCTCCAGCGTGCTGAGCACATAATCTTCGTTGATGCCGGATTGGCCGACGGCACCGCGCACCACCGCCGCCGCATGTGCCGCATCGAGCGCGCCGGCATATTGCTCGTGCTGGCGGTCGACGATGTAGGTCACCGCTTCGACCGTGCGGCCGCTGTCGAGGCGAACCTTGAGCATACGCTCGAGATAGACATTGGTGACCAGCTCGCGCTCGCGCAGATAGGTGATGACCTCGTCGCGCAAGCCGCCGGGAACGCGGAACGCCAGGCCGATGCAGGAGCCGCCGCGGTCGAGGCCGAGTACCAGCCCCGGTCGTTCACGCGTGCCGCGATGCACGAAGGAATAGACGCAGAGCGACCGGCGATAGCCGTGCAGACGGGCGCGTTGTGTCTCGACATGCGCGAAACCCGGCCGCCAAATCAGCGAACCATAGCCAAACACCCAAAAATCGCCCATATCGCCGCGCCTGATTGCAAAAGAATGGCAGCACCACAGGGAATCGGTGTTTTTTCCGCCCTTCTCTGTCTACCTATTCGTCTCTGTCTACCTGTTGTTGGCGGAATCGACTGTCCGTCCGCAACACCCTTGCGTTAACGAGAGCCAAAGCATGACGTCAAGTGACGAACGCCAGCCGAGTAACAACGGTCGCCGCCTGTTCTGGCTTGCAGCGTTCATCGTCGTGCTGTTCGCCATCTACAGCGGCGGCTGGTTCTATCTGGCTGACCGGGTGAGGACCGAGGCCGACAAGGCGGTCGCCACGCTGAACAAGACTGGCGTCGAAGCCGGCTGCGCCAACCTGCAGGTCAGCGGCTATCCCCTGAGCTTTAGCGTCTCCTGCGACAACCTGGCCTACGAGGACGATGCCAAAAACATCGCCGCTTCGGCCGGCAGCTTCAACGCAGCCGCCCAGATCATCCAGCCTCTGTCACCGGTAGCCAATCTGCGCGGTCCGCTCAGGACCTCCGTTCCGGACATGGTGCCGCTCTGGATCGACTGGGACAATCTGCAAGCCAACGTCAAATTGTGGTGGCCGCTACCGCAGCGGATTTCTCTGGAGGCGGAGGGCCTGTCCGGCCAGACCGATCCAGCCGACGACACCGATCCGATGCAACTGTTCAGCGCCGGCAAGGCATCAGGTCAGTTGCAGCCGAACGGCGGAGATATCGACTATATCGGCAGTTTTGGCGATCTCGAGATAGATCCCGACGCGATCGGCGGGCGCGTGCTGCCGGCGCTCGATGCCAGCGGCGACGTCACGCTGAAGAACGGCGTCGCGCTGATCGGCACGCAAGTGAAAAGCCTGCGCGGCCAGGCGATCGAAATCCGCAACCTCGACCTGTCGTCGGGCACGGCGCGCATCACCGTTTCGGGACCGCTGTCGGTCGATGCCGAGGGCCTTATCAACGCCGATCTGATGATCAGGCTGAAGGATCCGAAGGCGGTGGCGGCGATCCTCGGCGCCGCCATACCCGAGCAGAAAAGCCAGATCGAGCAGGGCTTTGCTGCCTTGGCGGTGCTCGGCAACGAACCGTCGATGCCGCTGAAGGTGGTCAAGGGCAAGGCCTCGCTCGGCTTCATTCCGCTGGGCAAGATCAAGCCGGTGGAATAGCGTTGCCATGGCAAGACCCGTGAGGTTGCTGAGTGTTGGCGCACTGACGTTGGACACCATCCTGCGTGTCGAGACACTGCCCATGCATCATGGAAAGTTCATCGCCTCCGACGGCGTCCAGATCGCCTCGGGCATGGCGACGAGCGCTGCCTGCGCGGCCCACCGCCTGGGTGCCGAGGTATCGCTGTGGGCGAGTGCCGGCGACGATGCCGTCGCCGACCAGCTCATCGCCGGCATCGAGGCCGAGGGCGTCGATTGCACCTTTGTGCGCCGCGTCAGAGGCGCCCGCTCGGCGCTGGCCTCGATCCTGGTCGACGCGCATGGCGAGCGCATCATCGTGCCGTTCTATGACAGACTTGCCCACGCCGATCCCGAAGCCTTGCCGGTCGCTGACCTCATGGCATTCGACGCCGTACTGGTCGATGTCCGCTGGCCGGGTGCGGCAGCACTTGCCCTGAAGGCGGCCCGCGCCATGGGCCGTCCGGCGATCCTCGATGCCGACACCGCACGGCTGGAGGTCCTGGAACAGCTGTTGCCGCTCGCCACGCACATCGTCGCTTCGGAGCCGGCGGCGCGCATTGTCTGCGGCCAGGCGCTCGATCCGGAAACGGCTTGCGCCGATCTCGCCAGCCGCACCGACGCCTTTGTCGCGGTGACCGGCGGCGCGGCGGGGAGCTGGTGGCACGACCGTTCCGCAGGCTGTGTACGCCATGTCGCGGCGCCGAAAATCAAGGCCGTCGACACGTTGGCCGCCGGCGATGTCTTTCACGGCGCCTTCGCCGTCGGGCTGGCGGAAGCCATGCCGGTCGAGCAGGCTTTGCGCTTTGCCAGTGCGGCCGCCGCGCTCAAATGCCTGCGCTTCGGCGGCAGGCTGGGCGCGCCGGACCGCGCCGAGACTCTGGCCATGGTCGCTGCGACCTGGCCGACATCCCGACAAGGCTAAGGGAGCTGAGATTCAGGTCAGGCCGAGTCGAAAATGGCTGAGACCGAGAACCGGAGCGGAGCGTACTTGAAGTACGTGAGCACAGTTCTACCGCGACGCGGTGGAACGGGGAAGCGCAGGTATCCGCCATTTGCAGGCCGGCCTCACCTGAATATCAGCTCCCTTTAGGGTGTTCGACCGCCTGACGGCCAAAATCGGGCACGTCGATGTCCTGGCCGGCCTCGATGATCGAGCGGCGCACGGCGCGGGTGCGGGTGAACAGGTCGAAGAGTTTTTCGCCATCGCCCCAGCGGATCGCGCGTTGCAGCGACGCCAGATCTTCCGAGAACCGCGCCAGCATTTCGAGGATGGCGTCCTTGTTGTGCAGGCACACGTCGCGCCACATGGTCGGGTCGGAAGCGGCAAGGCGGGTGAAGTCGCGAAAGCCCGAAGCCGAATATTTGATCACTTCGGATTTGGTCACCGACTGCAGATCATCGGCGGTGCCGACGATGTTGTAGGCGATGATGTGCGGCAGGTGCGAGACGATGGCCAGCGTCATGTCGTGATGCTGAGGGTCCATCGTGTCGATGTTGGCGCCGCAGCGCCGCCAGAATTCCGACAGCCTCTCCAGCGCGTCCGGATCGGTGTCGGGCACCGGCGTGAAGATGCACCAGCGATTGTCGAACAGGTCGGCGAAACCGGCATCGGGGCCGGATTTTTCGGTGCCCGCCAGTGGGTGACCGGGAATGAAATGGACGCCGGCCGGCACATAAGGCTGCATCTGCGCGATGACCGATGCCTTGGTCGAGCCGACATCGGTGAGGATCGCGCCCGGCTTCAGCGCCGGCGCGATTTCCTCGGCGACCGCGCCGGATGAGCCAACCGGCACCGAGACGATGACCAGATCGGCATCGCGGACCGCTTCTCTCGCATCGGTCGTGTAGGAATCACCCAGCCCAAGCTCCTCAGCCCGCGCCAGCGTCGCGGCGCTGCGGGTGGAAATGGCGACGTGACGGGCGAGGCCCTCGCGGCGGATGACGCGGGCCAGCGACGAGCCGATCAGGCCGATGCCGACCAGCGCGATCTTTTCAAACATCGGTGATGTCATGGTGTTCTAGCTTTTCAGGAATGTCGTGAGAGCGGCGACAACGCCGCGATTGGCCTCTTCAGTGCCGACGGTCATGCGCAGCGCGTTGGGAAAGCCGTAGCCGGAAACGCGCCGCAATATATAGCCGTGCGCCGTCAGATAGTCGTCCGCCGCCGCTGCGGAATGTTTCTTGTCCTCGGGAAAATGAATGAGGATGAAATTGCCGACGCTGGGCGTCACCCGCAAACCGAGCCCTGTCATCTGTTCGCTCAGCCAAGCCAGCCAGGTCTCGTTGTGCGTCACGCTGCGCTCGACATGAGCGCGGTCCCGGATCGCGGCGATGCCGGCCTCGATCGCCGTCGCATTGACATTGAAGGGCCCCCGCACGCGGTTGATGGCGTCGACGATGTGCATCGGCGCATACATCCAGCCGATCCGCGCACCGCCGAGGCCTATCTTGGAGAAGGTACGGGTCATCACCACGTTCTCGGCGCTGCTGACCAGCTCGATGCCGGCTTCATAGTCGTTGCGGCGGACATATTCGGCATAGGCCGCGTCGAGCACCAGAAGCACGTGCCTGGGCAGGCCGGCATGCAAGCGGCGCACCTCCTGGAACGGCACATAGGTGCCGGTCGGGTTGTTGGGGTTGGCGAGGAACACGATCTTGGTGCGCGGCGTGACGGCGGCCAGGATGGCGTCAATATCGGCGCGCTCGTCTGTTTCCTTGATCGTCACCGGAACGGCGCCAGCCGACTGGATGTAGATTTTGTAGACCATGAAGGCGTGTTCGGTGATGACAGCCTCGTCGCCGGGCGCCAGATAGGTCTGTGCCAGCAGGCCGAGGATTTCGTCGGAGCCATTGGAACAGATGATGTTCTGCGGGTTGAGGCCGTGCACCTCGGCGATCGCTTCGCGCAGCCGCCTGGCGGTGCCGTCGGGATAGACGTCGAGCTTGCCGGCAATTTCACGCGCGGCTTCGATCGCCTTCGGCGACGGACCGAGCGGGTTCTCGTTCGAGGACAGCTTGTAGACCTTGGCGACGCCGGCAGGCGCCGTGCTCTTGCCCGGCACATAGGCGTCGATGTCCATGATGCCCGCGCGCGGGGTTGGACGTGCCTTGTCCGGTGTCTGGCTCATGTCGCAAAATCCGTCGAGAACGCTTCCTGAGGGAAGCCGCAGCGGAAATACAAGCCGTGGCCCGCAATGTCGAGAGGTGACAGCCACCGGACCAAGGCTGGCCGTTGACGCCGGCGCGCCACAGCCGTAGAAGAGGTGCGAACTTCCGTGGTGATTTGGCCGGTCGGCTTGCAGCCACGTTAAACAACTTGCTAAAGGGCCGTTTGCATCCTGTAACCGGCTTTGCGACTGCAATGCCGGTTTTTTGTTGTCCGCGACCGGCCGGACATCGGCATCGATTTTCGAAAGCGCGGTGCCGTGGATTCAAAGTGTGAGATGGATGTCATGGCCGTTCTGCGCGCCCGCAAAACCAACAACGAGGCCGACCAACCGTCGAGCCCGGTTTTGCGTTTTGGCTCCGACAAGCCGCTCAAGCTGGATGCCGGCACACTGCTGTCGCCGTTCCAGATCGCCTACCAGACCTACGGCACGCTGAATGACGCTCGCTCCAACGCCATCCTCGTCTGCCATGCGCTGACCGGCGACCAGCATGTCGCCAGCACCAATCCGGTGACCGGCAAGCCGGGCTGGTGGGAAGTGCTGATCGGCCCCGGCAAGATCATCGACACCAACCGCTTCTTCGTCATCTGCTCCAACGTCATCGGCGGTTGTCTTGGGTCCACCGGACCGGCCTCGACCAATCCCGCCACCGGCAAGCCCTATGGGCTCGACCTGCCAATCATCACCATCCGCGACATGGTGCGCGCGCAGCAGATGCTGATCGACCATTTCGGCATCGAGAAACTGTTTTGCGTGCTCGGCGGCTCGATGGGCGGCATGCAGGTGCTGGAATGGGCGTCGAGCTATCCGGAGCGCGTCTTCTCGGCGCTGCCGATCGCCACCGGCGCGCGCCATTCCTCGCAGAACATCGCCTTCCACGAGGTCGGAAGGCAAGCTGTCATGGCCGATCCGGACTGGCATGGCGGCAAATATTTCGAGCACGGCAAACGCCCGGAAAAGGGCCTGGCGGTGGCGCGCATGGCCGCCCACATCACCTATCTGTCGGAAGCCGCCCTGCACCGGAAGTTCGGCCGCAATCTGCAGGATCGCGAAGCGCTGACCTTCGGCTTCGACGCCGACTTCCAGATCGAAAGCTATCTGCGCCACCAGGGCATGACCTTCGTCGATCGCTTCGACGCCAATTCCTACCTCTACATGACGCGGTCGATGGACTATTTCGACCTCGCCGCCGATCATGGCGGTCGGTTGGCCGATGCCTTCGCAGGCACCAGAACCCGCTTCTGCCTGGTGTCCTTCACCTCGGACTGGCTGTTCCCGACCGAGGAGAGTCGCTCGATCGTGCACGCACTCAACGCGGCCGGCGCATCGGTATCCTTCGTCGAGATCGAGACCGACCGCGGCCACGATGCCTTCCTGCTCGACGAGCCGGAACTGTTTGCCGCCATCAACGGCTTCATCGGATCGGCGGCCCGGGCGAGAGGGCTCAGCGCATGACCCCGAAAAATTGCAGACTTTTCGGATCGGGATCATGCGCCAGGCAGGAGGCGAAGCCATGAGTGTCAACCGCGACCAGCGCGTCGACCTCGAGGTCGTCGCCAACCTCATCCCACCGCAGTCGCGCGTGCTCGACGTCGGTTCCGGCGACGGCTCGCTGCTCGAACTGCTGCAGGACACCAAGCAGGTCGACGGCCGTGGACTGGAGCTGTCGCAGCGCGGCGTCAACGAATGCGTGGCGCGCGGCCTCTCGGTTATCCAGGGCGATGCCGACAAGGACCTCGAATTCTATCCCGACAAGGGCTTTGACTTCGTCGTCCTGTCGCAGACGCTGCAGGCCACCCGCAACCCGAAGCTGGTGCTCGACGAACTGCTCAGGATCGGCAACCGCGCCATCGTGTCCTTCCCCAATTTCGGCCATTGGCGGGTGCGCCTGTC
>NZ_RZRQ01000009.1:0-49512 GCF_003997785.1 Mesorhizobium sp. M7D.F.Ca.US.004.01.2.1
GCATCTTCCGCCCATGCCAGCAGCTACGCCGCCAGAGCGTCATCCGCAGCCTGCTTGATCAGCCATTCGATGTGATTTGACCACATCTGCAACACCTCGCGCTTCTCCTTGACGTTGCTATAGAGATTGTAGATTTCGCCAATGTCTGTCAAGGACGCCGCCTTGTGATTCAGTATGTGCTCGATGACGTGTGGCAATACCTGCCGCCTGCCGAGATTTGTCGCGAGCGTCCTGCGCAGATCGTGAAGGGTCCAGTTCTCCAAAGCCACCCCGTCAGTATTGACCTTGCCGTCTAGAGCCTTCTTGCCCTTCGCGTAGCCTGAGAAGTGGCTTCTTTCGTTGCCCCTCGCAGGGAAAAAAACGTGTCATTGGTCTTCGGTACCGTCTGGGGGACCGACACCGCCAGTGTGGACAGCGGAATAAGCGTAGGCTCTTCGTTCTTCGTGCGGTCACCCGATAGTTCCATGTTCCGGCTTCAAGGTTGAGGACCAACGCATCGCGGCAACTTCCGTACGCCTCTGTCCGGTCAGAATGAGCAGCTTGACGATGGAGCCGAACGAATAGCCGATATCGCCCGGTTCGGGCTCACAGCCCGTTCATATAGCCGCCAGTTCGGCATCGTTCACCACTCGCTTGCGCTTGACGATCGGGGCCGGATCCGGATTTTCCAATCCCTCGCGGGGAAACCGCGGATGAGCCGTTGCGGCGGTTTGCGACACCAGTTGAAAAATGCCCGCATACACCAGAAGGCCGTGTTAGCCGCTTGCGGGTGACCCCCGGCGACGATCTTCTTGGTGATGTTAGCAATGTCGGTGTCGATCACATGGTGGATAGAGCGACTCCCGAGGGCAGGCACAAGATACCGGTTCAGGCTGGCCTCGACCAGTGCGGTGTTTTGAGGGTCGTTACTCGGCGGCCTGGAGGTGACCGCCATCGCCGTCCTCGGTATCGTCAGCGCTGATATGCGCCTGATCGGCAAGGAAGGCTGGCAGTTCCGATGGAGCTATGCTGGAATTTGGGTGACGAGGCTGATCAAGCGGCGCTCTGCGGCTTCGTTTCGATGACCTGGATTCCGTCCAGGAACCTGGCACCTGCGATGAGTTTCGGCAACTGATTTTGTCCTTTCAATCGTCGCCACTTCCTGGCCGCGGCCAACAGCTTGAAGACCATCAGCTGGGCGGTTTTCGAGGATAGCGAGCCCTTGGTACGCACCGTGCGATAGCGAACGGTTGCAAAGACGCTTTCGATGGGATTGGACGTTCGCAGATGATCCCAGTGTTGGGCGGGGAAATCGTAGAGCGCCAGCGACGCAATATGATCTTTCGTCAGGCAGTCGACCGCCTTGGCATACGCCTCGGCCTCCATCTCGATCGCATGCGCAAGCAATTTGCGCGCGCCGCTGCGAAGTACATCCGTCAGGGTATCATCGATTTCGTCGGGCTGACGAAGGCGAACAATGTGTTGATAGTCTCGTTCATGGCGTATCACTCTCCTTGAGAGGTACTGGCAGGCTTCATCACCCGCCTCGATACGCCGCTCTCCTCAAGCCGCCATCATCCAGTTTCCGCCATGGCTCCCCCTGATTGATCCGCTTCACCTGTGCAACTGCACAGGCTGCCCTAGCGGGGAGATTGGCCTCCAATGGCGAAAGCTTGCCGCAGGAGACCCTCCGATGACCGTGCCTATGGCGCCGCCGCTACGACAACTTGCCGACAAGCAGCGTGCGATCCACTGCCGCGCTACTGCGCCTTCAAGGGACGTCTGGATCGCGACGCAGGAGCCGATGACCGTTACGGGATCAATTCCAGGTCGCGCTGGCCGTCGCTGTGCCAGTTCGACGGTCTGGTGGCAATTTGGGCACATCTTCTGTCGCCGACAGTGGCGATGGCTGACGCTTCAACGAAACGGGGTCTTCGACGTCTGCTGCCTTCGCCGATGCTTTGCGAAGTGGCATAATGTTTCGACGCACGCAGGCGCGGGCAGGGGATGTCAGTCATGAATCTCCTGACTGGCGCGGATCAGGCCGATTGGCGGGATGAAAGATCATACGACTACACCGCTGGCCTGACGCTGCGGGAGTGGGCTTGGGAGTTCTTACGCCGCAATCCAGCGTTCCAGCGCGATCTGACCGCTGCGCGCCAGCATTGCAAGACTTGGTCTCTCCAATCCTTTCTCGATATGGTCGCGTCGGCCGGCGACCTGTCACGCTGGGGTGTTCTGTTTCGCGGAGTCTTGTGGCCGCGCTTCGGTCGTATTCTGGTGTCCGCTCTGGTGCGTCCATGTGCTGCCGGTCATTGCGGAACGGTTGCCTGCCTCGTCGCCGACACCGCCGTTCGAACTCTCGGCATTGCCCTGTCGTGCAATCGTCCTGCTGGCGCCCGACAAGAGCCAGCATGTTCTTCTTCGCAATGCGGACCACGCGCTGCAGCTCGCCGTCTCGGGCGCGAATATCCTCCACCCTGTTTGCCTGCATACGCAAGCCATCTGGCCCGCGGTGCTTTTAAAGCATCGACTGAGGGGACTGGAGTGCCTCAATGCTCTCAGTCTAGGGCAACAGTTGCCCCCCCGCTTGTTTGCGCCGGAAAAGCGCGGCGTTCGTTTGTCCTTCGTTCTTCGTGCGCTCGACGGTTCGCTCGCCGGAGCACCTCATCGCGAGCTCGCCGAAGTTCTCATCGGTCAACGGCGCGTCCATGCCGACTGGGCGGATCCTCGCGATCATCTGCGCGACCGCATCCGTCGGGCCGTCTCGCGTGGCCGCGCGCTCATGAATGGTGGCTACAGAGATTTCCTAATTTGAAAAGCGACAGTCCGCGCTGTGCGTCGGTGGATGAACGTTCGCTCGCAGCTGTACCCGTCACCAACAGTTCGCCCGCCGACAGGACTGCATGGCGCCTTGCAAGTGCGCTCTGGTCTAGCTTGTCGATGCCGAAATGAGATGGGCGAGGGTGCCAAGGCGGTGGTTCATTAGGGCCGGCCTCGACCTGGACGCACATCATTGGTCGGAAAGCGGCGTGCACCGCAATGTCGCCATAGCAGCCAAGATCCTTTGAGGCCGGACCTGCAGTCCTGTTGGACCGGCGGGTGCAACAATATGGAGGGATCTGAGGCCTCACACCGTTCCCTGGTCGACAGCTCGGTCAACATAGCACCCACCGCTTGATTATGGAAATGGTGTGCCTGGAGTGCAGCGAGTAGCGGCTTGCTGCGCACTGTCCTAAGAATAGCAGTCATGACCCGTCTGGGGTTCTGCAACACGACGATTCAACCGCTTGGGCATTGTCGCATATCCCACAATGTAGAATGCGCAACAGGGCAAAAGCTGATCCATCGGCGGTTTATCAATGCTTTTTGGCTTGGCACGGCACATGCAACGCAATCGGCAAAAGGCGCACGAACTGAGTGGCCCATCGGCCCTAGGAGCGCTGACTTATGCCCTCCCAAGGCATGTCCGGCCCGACAGCGAGCTCAGTCTCCTGCCGGGCATCCGTGTTTCAGGTCAACGGCGTTTGGAACTTCCAATTAGGTGGCGGCATTGACCGCAGGCCGCCCCCCGGTGGGGCGGAGAGACAGTGCAGCAGGTTTCAAATCCCGCCCATGCAAAGATATTTCATTTCCAGATAGTCCTCGAGGCCATGACGGGAACCCTCCCGCCCGATGCCGGATTGTTTGATCCCGCCAAACGGTGCCGCCTCCGAGGACATGCGTCCCGTGTTGATGCCAACCATGCCATATTCCAGAGCCTCTGCCACACGCCAGACCCGCTTCAGGTTTGAGGCATAGAAGTATGCGGCGAGGCCGTATATCGTGTCATTGGCCTCGCGCACGACCTGATCCGCATCGTTGAAGCGAATGATCGGCGCGAGCGGCCCGAATGTCTCCTCTTGCGCGACTGCCATGACGCTGGAAATCTCGGTGAGGACCGTGGGTTCGAAAAACGTGCCATTCTTGCCGATACGCTGGCCCCCGCATCGTATTGTGCCGCCTTTCGCAATGGCATCTGCGACGTGAGACTCGATCTTGGCCAGAGCATGCTTGTCGATGAGCGGTCCGATGTCCACTCCGGCATCGAATCCGTCGCCAACCGACAAGTGCCGGATTCTTTCCACGAATTTCTTGACGAACTCATCGTGAACGCTCGATTGGACGTAAATGCGGTTCGCGGAAACGCAGGTCTGGCCGGCATTGCGGAACTTCGCCTGGACCGCACCGTCAACAGCACCGTCAATGTCGGCATCATCGAAGATGATGAAAGGTGCATTGCCGCCGAGTTCAAGGCTGACCTTCTTGATCTGGTCAGAGCACTGACGCATCAGCAGCCGTCCGACCTCGGTCGAACCGGTGAAGCTGATCTTTCGAATCTTGGAATTGGTGCAGAGTTCACGGCCCACGCGATCACCTTCGGACGCATAGATCAGGTTGACCACGCCATCGGGAAAGCCGGCCTGATGGGCGAGGGCGAACATTGCGCCAGCCACGAGCGGCGTCTGTTCAGCGGGCTTGAGCACGATTGTGCAGCCCGCAGCCAAGGCCGGCGAGATTTTGCGCGCCACCATGGAGGCCGGGAAATTCCATGGCGTGATCGTGCCAACAACGCCGATGGGCTGCTTGATCACTAGCATTCGGCGGTCTGTCGAGGGTGCCGAGATCGTCTCGCCATAGACGCGATTGGCCTCCTCGGCATACCATTGCAGATACGCCGCCGCATGCGATACCTCTGAAATGGCTTCGGCAAGCGGCTTGCCCATTTCCGCAGTCAGAATCGCGGCGAGATCGCCTGCATGGTCGATGATCAGCTGATGCCATCGCCAAAGAACGTCGCTACGTTCTCGGGCCGTCAACGCGGCCCATCCCGACTGCGCAACATAGGCCTTGTCTACCGCAGCACGTGTCTCCTCCACGCCCATATCGGGAAGCTCTGCCAAAACTTCGCCGGTCGACGGATTGACGACCTCGAACGTCTTATTGCCAACTGGTCTGCCGAGTGCCGGCAGGCGGTCGATGGCTCCAAACAGGTGCGGGGATTTCAGACGGCGGATCATCGGCAGGCACAGGGGCAATACCGGATTCCTCCTCAACGCAGCGAACATCCAGGTCGACAGGCCGTCAGTGTGTATTCTGCACCAGTGGGTTCGTCGTAGGGCCTCGGCAAAGCAGCTGGTAGACCACGCTAGCCCGATGAAAAGACAGCAGTTTCGTTAGTTTGAGTGCCCGCGGTTCATCAATTGATGGATTAAGCAGTCGGATGTTTGCTTCATCCACCATGCCTGCTGGTGGCATGCGACTGAATTCTGCAAAAAGGCGGCATACATGCTGAGGAGCGCCATTTCGGCGAGAGGCCGCCGGACCGCCAATGCCGCGCAAGGTCGGCGAAAACGACTCCGCGCGTCTGCATGATCTGCTTGGCCCACGGGCCTCCACATTCGCTCTTCCCACGAGAAGCCCCGATGAAGAAGGAAGGTGAGATGAGTTTCTTTACTCATCCTTGCCGCCCAGCGGCGGGCCGACCACCAAAATGGCGGGCTCGGCCGAAAGCAGCTTTTTGGCCGCCGCCTTGACCTGTTTGAGCGTCACCCGACCGATGCTGCGGGCGCGACGCTGGTTGTAGTCGACGTCGGCCTTGTGAATCTGCAAATCCAGGAGCCGGTCTGCAATCGAGCGGGTCGAGCCCAGTTGGTCGATGGCATAGGCGCCGATCAGGTGCTTCTTCGACGCCTTGAGCTCGGCCCCGGTCGGTCCTTGCTGCGCCATCTGCTTTACCACATCTCGCACGATGCTCAGTGTTTGGGCAGCGCAGTCCGAGCGTGTCTCTGTCGTAACCAGAAGCGAGTCAAGGGTTAGTTCAGAGCTGACGTGATAGGCAAGGCCGCGTTTTTGACGTACCTCCTCGTAAAGGCGGGAAGTCAAGTATGAGCCGCCAAGGATGTCGTTCAGCAGCACGGCCGCGTAGAAATCCGGCGCGCTAGGCTTCACGCCAGGCCAGGCCAACGTCAGCGAAGTCTGCGGCAGGTCGTAGTTCTCCTCCACCAGTTGACCGAGTTTCGGCGCGACATCGTAGACGGGGACGAGGGTTTGTTGCTCAGGCAAATCACCAAACAGCTGGTCAAGCCTTTCCCTCAACGTGTTCGCGTCAATGTCACCCACCACGGCAATATGGAGCCCGTCGCGAGCGAAAATGGCCTGGTGGAAGGCGCGGAGGTCGGACGGCGTGATGCCGGGCAGGCTCTCTTTTGTGCCTTCTCCCAGCCTTGAACAAGGATGCGCGCCATAGATCGCGCGCAGCCATTTGCGCTGAGCGATGGCGTTAGGGTCTCGCTCGCTGCCGACGATGCGGGAGACAATCTCGGCGCGGACGCGATCGATCGGCCCCTGCTCGAAGCGCGGCGCGTTCAGCGCGAGCCGAAGCAGGCCGAACGCCGCGTCCTGCTTTTTGGAAAGCATGCACATCGATCCGTAGATGTCGTCGCTTTGCGCGTCCAAACTCATTTCGGCGCCGGCATGGTCGAGCTTCACCTGGAAGGCACCGCTGTCGTAATGGCCAGCGCCTTCGATGAACAGGCCGGCCATCAGTTTGGCCATCCCCTCCTTCCCGACCGGGTCCTGCTTGGTGCCGCCCTTGAAGGCAAAGCCGATGTTGACGATTTCCACTGTGTGGTCCTCCACCAGCCAGGCGATGATGCCCTTTTCGGACTTCACCTCCTGGATGTTCATCGCAGCATGGGGCCGAGCGCCGAGCGTCATCTCTTGATTCTCCGTCTTGGGCAAGAGATAGCCCGTGGTCGAACGGTCGAACGCGAGATAGCGGGCGGCAACTGCTTTGATTTGCTCGGGGGTAACCTTGCGGATGCGATTCGGCCGTTCCTCGACATCCTTCACGGTACCGCCGGTGGCCAGCGTCGAGCCGTAGATGCTGGCGAGCCAGTCCAGGTTGTCTTCCGCAAAGATCATATTGAGCAAATAGTGGTCCTTGGCCTTGCCTAGTTCCTCGTTGCTGACACCATCCTCGGCAATGCGGGCAACTTCGGCAGCGGCCGCCGCTTCGAGATCAGCCAGCTTGGCATCGCCGCGCGGTGCGCCATAGATGGCGAACTTGGTGTCGTCGAGCATAGTGCCCTGGAAATAGACGCGGGCGCTGGAAGCGATACCTTGCTGGACAGCGAGCGCCTGGTAGAGCCGGCCGCGGTTACCGCCGCCGAGAATTTCGGCCAGCAGGTCGAGCGCTTCGGCCTCGCCCGGCTTGGCGGTGTGGTAGGACGGCACCACCCACTGCGTCGAAAAACTGGGCACGCTGACGCGGGCGTCTGAGAGCGTGACGGTGCGCCTGGTGTTCTGCTCGGGCTCAACCGGCCGGATGCGCGGCGGCAGGTCAGGTCCGCGCGCCACCTTGCCATAGGTCTTTTCGGCCAGCGCCCGCACCGTGTCCGGTTCGACATCGCCGGCCACGATCAGCACGGAGTTGTTGGGCCAGTAGTACTTTTCATAGAAGACGGTGGCGTCGACGCGGTTCAGCTGCTCGATCTCCTGCATCCAGCCGATGATCGGGATGCGATAGGGGTGGTTCTGCCACAGCGTCGCGTCGATCTCCTCATGGAGAACGTCCTGCGGGTTGGTGTCGGTGCTTGAGCGGCGCTCCTCGATGACCACATCGCGCTCGGTCTTGACGACATCGTCGGTCAGGATGAGGTTTCGCATTCGGTCGGCCTCGAAGCTCATCATCAGCTCGAGCGCCGACGGCGCCACTGTCTGATAGAAGGCGGTGTAGTCGGAGGAGGTGAAGGCGTTGTTGGAGCCGCCGATCTCGAACACTGCGCGGTCGAATTCGCCGCCCGCATGGTTGGTCGTCGCCTTGAACATCAGATGCTCGAAGAAATGGGCGATGCCGGATTTGCCCGGCGGCTCGTCGGCGCTGCCGATCTTGTACCACACCATGTGGGTGACGATCGGCGCCCGGTGGTTGGGAATGACGACCACCTCCATGCCGTTGTCGAGCACGAAATCCCTCGCCTTGCCGTCCTCCCATGCGACGGGGATCGGAGCCGGCCCCGCGCCGACCAACTCGGACGCAACGGACGTCCTGCGAAGCCCATGAGTGCGGGGCTTGCTTGGTAGTTCTGGTAGGGAGAGTGGGGTTATGGGCTGCGTTCCTGGCAAAGTGATCTGTTCCTCATTTTGAAGGATCTATGTCTCCCGAACGCCTATTGGGAGAAAGTGGATCGGCACGCGACGCCGAGCCACATGAGCCGTCAGCGTGTTGCTGGGCCTGACGCGAGCCTCATCTTTGGATGCGTCCGGGAAACTTTCGGCATGGTGAGGCCATGGGAAGTCTGCTCGTTATCCATTGGGTGTTTGCGGATACCTGAGCATGCCCCGTGCCAAGTAAGAAAGCCCCGATTCGCAAGGTTTGATCCAACCTTGATACTTGCGATATCCGACATTGTCGGGCATCCGACAGAAAGCGCCTTTCGCCGGCGCGCCGGCTATGACGCTCGCCTCCTCCGGCGTGACGACGATCCTTTGGCGGGCGCCGCGCACACCGATCTGCCCGCCTATCAGCACCGCGACATCGAAGGACAGCGCGATCGTGACTGGATGGGTCTTACGCAAACATGCAGCAGTGCCACCGCGATCAGGACTTCATCCGCCCCACAAAGACCCGAGCGCGAGGGACGACGTGTAAGGCAACATGTCATCCTCGATAATGATGCCGCGCATAAAGAGGTAAGGTCCCTCGTCGTACCGGCGAGCCCCTTCGCTGGGTCTCGCGAGGGTCTGGTTTGCGAACGTCGACCGACAGCATCACGGCATGGGCGGCCCCATCGGTAGGCAAGCATTGACCGTGCCATCAGCGTTGAGGCAGCGCAGAGCCCAATTTCCCGGTGCCAGCCGGTACGTTGGAGCTTCAACTGTGGCCAGCCAAGCGGGCCGAGGCCGTGAAACTCCTGATACCCTGGACCGTCCGGATTGCAACGCACGACGCCTTGGTCTCGCGCCAACGTCCATTGACGCTCAGCGAAGCATCATGCGGACGAGCTGGGAAAGCTTGGCCGGGCCGGCGCCTTCCCAGGCGCATGGGACGCGCGACGACCCATGTGGACCTTGGATTTCACTACGCACTTACGCTGCTTTGGCCTTGTCAGCAGCCTGAGCATAAAGCGTGCTCAGCTTTCAGGGCGAGCCTCTTTCATGTTGATAGCATCTGTCGTCATTCAGGATCGCCCCATTTTCGCATGCCGCTTGCAGCTTTCAGACTGTTGTCAGCCAGGGCCGCCATAAAGGGTCTCGTTTAACGCATTCGGGAGGCTTCATCACTCGACCACATTAATTTCGGGCCGTTCGCCGGCGCTCCGAATGGCACTTAACACCAGATCCTCTCCAAACCCGTGATGATCCAAGAGGAAAACGAAAAATCCCTAAATCATAAAAAAGCACCGATACGGTCGGCTCCAGGCTGATGAAATTGCGGTCTCACTGGCCACGCACGATACTTGCGATGGCGATGGCCATTGCAAAGGCCGGTCAAGCACCCAAGACGCTGACAAGCACGCCTCCGACCAAAGCTCGATCGTTGGCAGCCTTTCTAGCCGTATACTTGGGGCATTTTGGGACGGCGATCCGGACGCCGATTAAAACCTGCCGGTCGTCTAAATGGAATGGTTGGTCCGGGTCCTTACTGGACCTGCGCCAACCCGATCGGGCCGGCGCACAGGGGCACCCAGACAATTGGACACGTCGCCTTTGCGCGGCGGCTTGCACTTTCTCGGATGGCCTTTTTTCTCCCCGGGCGAAATCGAGCGAGCGGTGAGGCGGAGCCTTCGATTTTGCCGATCATGTCGTGTCGCTTCGATCGAACTGCTCAGACGATGATAGCGGCATTGATTGCCGCGGCCGAAATGCGTTGTGTGAAGTACGATTTCTACGCCGTATACATACTGCCGTACAGTTCGCCCTGTCAGCAGCCTTGCCAGCAATCCGCCCTGTGTCCAACTGTCGTCGAATTCACCGGTGTCATTGAGGAATTCGTATGATCGCCTCGAAACCATCATTGCGACCGCGGGCGGGCGACGCAAGCTCTAGACTGCCACCGATCCGCTGGATAACCATGTTAGCGATATGTAGACCAAGGCCTGAGCCCGCAGCAGGAGTAGCACCACGACTAAATCGCTTTGTAAGCCCTTCGAGGTCGGGGAGGGGCACCACCGGTCCGGCGTTTGCAATAGCGATGGTTCCATCAGTTTGGACGGAAACTGTTGTCGGAACAGTGGGCAGTCCATGTATCAGCGCATTCTCGATCAGGTTACGAAGGAGGATCCCAAACGCATCGACATCCACTTTGCGCATCAAAGTGGGGCAGCCGTCGACGTTAAGATGCAGGCGTCCGGCATATTGCGGCTTTTTCCTCAGGTCATCGATTTCCAGCCGAACCGATCGGACAAGATCGATCGCGTGATCCGCCATGCCAACCCCCGATTCGGCTTGAGCGAGCTGAAGCACTTTTTCGACAAGGCGGCCAAGGCTCGACAGCGCTTGCTCGATGCCGCGCGCACGCATTTTGGCCGACCCATTGGGAAGCTCGGCCACTAATCTCTGCATCTGAGCGATTGAACCTGCGATCGGCGTGCGCAGTTCATGCGCACTGTTTGCGGCGAACTCGCGTTCGGCCTCGAGAGCCGCCCGCAGACGATCGAGAAGCCGATTGACGGATGCCGCGATTGGAGCCAACTCTGCCGGGAAATCGCCCAAGTCCATTGGTGACAGATTGCCGCCGTCGCGCGATCCGATCTGCTGTCGCAGTACCTCGATTGGCCGCAGCGAGCGCCGGATCACGATCCACCAAACAGCTAAGCTAAAGGGCAGGAGCACGAGTGTCGGAAGGAAGACAAAAAGTGCGCCCTTCGCGATTGTGGTACGGCGGCCATCAAGCGGTTCGGCCAACTGATGATACACGCCGTCTTGGATCTCCTCTGTGTAGACGCGGTAATCAGCGTTTCGCCAAAAGCCGTTACTCAGGGGAGCATCAGGGAAGGGCTGCTGACCCTCTTCCGGTTCAGAAATAAGCACTACCCCGTACTTATTAATAACCTGCTCACGATAGGTCCAGTACTTTTCATAAGTTGGCAAGTGGTTATTGTATTGATCAACGTGTTTTCCATTCAAGACCTTGATCAGCTCTGGTTCTCTGTACTCTGCGCTCCCCTGGAGCAAGTCATCCGAACTTTCGTTTACATTATTGCAAAAAATGAACGCAGCAATGGTTGGGGCGGCGATCCAAACCAGGAGCGTTGCCCCGCCTAACCACGATATCAGCTTTCTCGTCATGCTGTTCGAGTTCGTCATGTGACCACGAGCCTGTATCCGGAGCCACGCACGGTTGCTATTCTATCCCCGCCGATCTTCTTGCGGAGCCGGCTGACATAAACCTCCACTGTGTTGCTCTCGAACTCCGAATTGAATGAATAAAGCGCGTGCTCGATCCTCCCCTTTGAAACGACCGAACCGGGCCGGCGTAGAAGGCAGTCGAGCACCGCCCATTCGCGTCCAGACAGGTGGACCTCCTGCCCGTCGCGGAAGAGGCGTCGCTCGGCTGCCTGTATGGAAAGCGTCCCAACCGAAAATTGCGGCTCCGGAAAATGCCCTTGGCGACGTGCCACTGCACGGATGCGTGCCGAGAGTTCCCCCAGATCGAACGGCTTGACCAAATAGTCGTCGGCGCCAGCGTTGAGCCCCTCGATGCGATGCGAAATCCGATCGCGGGCTGTCAGAATGATGACCGGCGTTGTATCAAGCCCCTTGATCAGCTCCCGCAGATAGTCGATGCCATTGCCGTCCGGCAGGTGAACGTCGAGCAAAATAACGTCGTAGCCGGCCACAGCTGCATGACCGCGCGCTCCGGACAGGCCCTCGGCCCAGTCGACCGCGTGGCCACCAGCCACCAAATGATCGTGCACAGCACTTCTAAGGTCGTCGTCGTCTTCAATGAGCAGTATTCGCATCAGGCTGCCGAGCTCCGGTATGAGGGCAAGGCTCCTGCCTTATTGATCGAAGCTGACAGTAGGCTGAACCGGCGCCAGCGAATATCTGGGGGCTTTCAGGCTGCTGTCAGCTACAATTGCAAGAAAGGGGTCGTTAACAAAGCCAAACGAAGAGGCCTTATGAAACCCCTCCTGATCTCGGCACTTTTGCTCAATGTGACCACCGGCGGCTGTACACTGGTTGGCGGGCAATTCGACGTGGCGGTCAACGAATGGCAGCCGCGCCACGCGTCAATGTCCAGGCTTGAAACTGACAGGTGTCTTAAATACGAGGGCACCGTAGCGGGTGCCTCCAGTTATCGAACAGTGCCTAGCAGGTCAGAAGTGCACTTTGACCATAGGGGTCGTCCGTATTTTCGGCGCTCGCGAACAGAGTCGACGGTCAATCGATGCGCCACTGCCAGAGTCTGGAACGGTCAAGTGTTTGTTATCCCCCGTCCGGGCCATATTCTCTGCCGAGGACCAAGAAGGCCCTATTTTCGGTGCCCACGAACAGAGCCAACGGTCAATCGATGCGCCACTGCCAGGGTCTGGAACGGTCAAGTGTTTGTGATCCCCTGTCCCGGCCGTGTTCTCTGCCGAACTCGCCCTTGTAGTCGGCACACCAAAGATCGTTAGGGCGACAGCCGTTTGAAAGTGGTGTCCCCGTCGCCCTGTTGCGCCTGCGCTTGCGGCGCTCGACCATGCCGTGGCGGTCGAGCACGGCATGCACGGCCGAGATCGCGGGCCGGTGCACATCCGGATACAGCCGGGCCAGCCGCTCGCGTATCTTCGGCGCACCCCATGTCGGCTTGTCTTGCTTGAGGCGCACAATCAGCTTCTCGATTTGAAACGGAAGCTGATTGGCGTGGCGATAGGGCCGCCGCGATCGGTCCGTCAGCCCTCCAGGCCGCTGTCGTTGTAGCGCGTGAGGATCTTGTAGCCGGTCTTGCGCGAGATATCGAACTCCCGGCAAAGCACCGCCATCTTCTCGCGTCCAGCAGCCGGGCGACGAACTTCAGCCGCTCTTCCATGACGTTACACTCCTTCCAAGGCACCTTGCTCTCCTTGCAAAGGGCCGAAAGTGTAACCCATCTATCCGGAATGAACTGTCACCCATCTCTCGGGAAGGAAAGTCATGGCCAAGGCAACTGGAAGCCGAATTTTCTTTTAGAGTATGAATCAGCGCCGTCTGCCGAAAAGCGCGTCCACGATCTTCCCTTTTGAAACGACCGTGCAGGGCTGGGGCAGACGGTAGTCGAGCACCGCCCATCCGCGTCAAGTCAGGTAGACCTCCTGCCCGTCGCGGAAGAGGCGTCGCTCGGCTGCCTGTATGGAAAGCGTCCCAACCGAAAATTGCGGCTCCGGAAAATGCCCATGGCGACGTGCCACTGCATGGATACGCGCTGAGAGTTCCCCCAGATCGAACGGCTTGACCAAATAGTCGTCGGCTCCAGCGTTGAAGCCCTCGATGCGATGCGAAATCCGATCGCAGGCTGTCAGAATGATGACCGGTGCCGATTCAAGTTCCTTGATCAGCTCCCGCAGATAGTCGATCCCATTGCCGTCCGGCAGGTGAACGTCGAGCAAAATAAGGTCGTAGCCGACCACAGCTGCATAATCGCGCGCTTCGGACAGGTTCTTGGCCCAGTCGACCGCGTGGCCACCAGCCACCAAATGATCGTGCATAGCACTTCCAAGGTCCTTATCGTCTTCAGTGAGCAGTATTCGCATCATGCTGCCGAGCTCCGGTATGAGGGCAAGGCTCCCATCTTATTGGTCGAAGCTGACAATAGGCTGAACCGGCGGCAGCGAATTATTTGGGGAGCTTTCAGGCTGCTGTCAGCTACAACTTGCAAGAAAGGGGTCGTTAACAAAGCCAAACGAAGAGCCCCTATGAAACCCGTCCTGAACTCGGCACTTTTGCTCAATGTGACCCCCGGCGGCTGCATCAGCAAATTGATTTGGGAAACAGGCGCGCCGGTTCTAATGACCGACGCAGGCCGAGGTCTGGAGCTGGACCAGCGAACGGCGTCTTCGGTTTTTCAGGCAACAGCCACATGGAAGAATATGATTGGCTCGACCATGCGCCGAGCTTTGTCGAACGGATTGGTCGCGGGCGCACTACCACAGATTATGGCAGGTTTACGCCCTGGCCTTGACACCCGGGGTGATCGTCACCGGCGGAGCCGCGGCGTACTGATCGGATATCTAACGTCGCTGAGTCTCTCGTCGGTGCAGTGGATCTCTCGGCTTAGCCATCATGCAAAAAACGACGGTTCCGCGACACCACTTTTCAGGTCCGTGACACAGGCTTTGTGAGCCGATCTGTTGTTCTTACCCCAGGCTAATGGCTGAACAGCTCTGTCGCCGGCTCGATGCGCCAGATGGCGCGATGTTTTGAACCCTTTCACGAGGCGACGGCAGCAGCCGACCGGCTCTCCTATCGCGGCTCCCGCGATCCACACACCCAACAAGGGAATCTACCATGGTAATGAAGGCACCGGTTGCCGACGCTAGGAATGGGTCGGTAGTAGATCGGCTGGTCGGCATCGACCTCGCTCGGGGCCTGGCTGTCTTCGGGATGTATGCCGCCCATCTCGGTCCCGACCCCGGCGAAGGAGGACTAGTCGGGTTTCTGATGGAACTAACCCATGGGCGGCCGTCGGCCCTGTTTGCCGTATTGGCCGGTTTTTCAATCCTCCTGATTACAGGTCGCAAGGCGCCGAAGTCGGGGATAGCCGGTAGACAGGCCATCGCCAGAGTCGCAATTCGTGCCCTTGTTTTGCTCGCGCTTGGCTCAATCCTGGGCTGCCTCGGTACCCAGGTCGAAGTCATCCTAGAATACTACGGAATTTGCTTCTTGTTGGTATTGCCGCTCCATCGGCTCAGCGCATATCAGCTGGGCTTGATCGCTGCCGCTACGGCATTAGTTCTCCCGCAAGTCCGTTCCTCCCTTCTGTCGGTTGCCCCCAACCTCCTCGACCCGGTCTTCAACCTCATGGTCAACGGCTACTATCCCGCGGTGACCTGGGTTCCTTTCCTCATCGCTGGCATGGCCATCGCGCGCCTTAATCTTAATACGCTAGCAGCGCATTGGCGCCTTGGTCTGGCGGGGGTCGCGCTGGCCGTGTTGGGCCATGGGGGATCCTTGCTCGCGCTGAGTTCCCGCGCTTTGACTGAAACCTCCTTGTGGTGGTCTGACGTTGACGGCGCTTTTGAGCCTTCCAAGTCGTCATTTATAGTCAAGTCGTCATGGATAGCCGCACCTCATAGCGAAACGACGCTTTCGATCGTGGGCAGCACCGGTTGCGCAATGATCATCTTGGCGGCTTGCATGCTCGCTGTGGATGCGCTCCCGCGTCTGCGAAAGCTGGTCTGGCCAATAATCGCAGTCGGCTCGATGTCTTTGACGGCCTATGTGCTGCACATTGCGGGAATAGCCTATCTTATGAAGATAAACATTTTCAAAGACGAGAGCCTGTCCACGCTCTTTGGCTTCGTTGTGGTTATCAGCACTTTTGCGGTGCTTTGGCTGCGCATCTTCCAGCGAGGACCGATGGAAGTGCTGATGGGTAGGGTCGCAGATCTCGCGCGTCACATCCGCTGAGCACCGCCGCGCCCCGGCCTCCCGATCACATTACGGACAAGGTGGGGCTTTGTCCAAAGCTTGTTCGCGGCAGGGGAGGGTACTTCCTCCCAGCCTGCCGCCTTGTTGATGGAAGCTAAAACGGTCGCGCAGGCGCTAGAGTTGCATCGGCATAATCAGCTTAAACTCGCGAAGTTAAACCCGCGGTTGGTCTATCTCGGCCCGCCTCACCTGAAAGGCTAAGGTATCCGTTTCGGTCAAGGGTTTTAGGGGCCATTTTCGCTGCGCCTTGAGGAGAGCGTTTGCTAGGATGAGGAGCTTTCGCAACAAGATGATGACCTTTGCGGGTTTGCCTGCCGCCTTTAGCGCCTGGTATTTTGCCTTGAGGTCGGGGTTGAAGCGCAGGGCGAAGGGCCGGGCATGTAGAGGGCCTGGCGAACATTGGCCCGGCCGCCCCGGATGAAGGCGCGGCCGCTCCATTTTGCCGAGGCCGGCGAGGCTTGCGGCCTTTGGTTCCGAGTTCCGGCATGTCGATGGTGAGTGTGCAGGCGGTGGCATCCGATGCGCCATATGCTGGTCAGGATTTCGCGGCGCTGGACAGCGTCGGGATCGGCTTTCATGAGGGTAAGCATCGTCTGATCGATATCGCTGAGTTCACGTGGATCTGCTTCCAGCCACTCGTTGTTGTGGCGCCTGAGCAAGGCAAGCGGTCAAGGTCTGGCTCTGGTGCTGGCTGCGGTGCGATCCCCGCACGGGCCAGGTGCCGATCGTGTCGACGATCCACCTCGCCGCGACCAGAGAGCTGCTACTCTCTTCCGCTGTTCATTCTGGCCTCTTCGCAATGAATGTCATAAAATCACCTGTCGCAATTAATGGTTTTTGATTTGGCTCCTACAGCTGGCAGATATCGCCGAGAGTTCCGCAGAGAGCGTCGAAAGTTTTGGCCGCCTTCTTCCGCAGCCGCGCCTTGAGTTTTGAGCAGACCTGTCTTGATCGGGTTGAGATCGGGCGAGCATGGCGGCAGGATCAGGAGCCAGTGCCCCTTTGGCCAACCAGTGGGCGGCGCGTACCTTGCCGACAATCTGGGGTTCCGAACCCGACAGTTGGTTTTCAACCCGACAGTGGCCCGCCTCAGAGCAGGCTACCGCCCTTCGGAGCAGGCAGAAGCTAATCGAGGTTCGCGGGTTCCGGTTTGAATGTGCAGGTCGCTGCGCGCCTGATCTTTCGGTCTGGCGGCACATGACAAAAACTCTCATTTTGGCCGACGATACCCGGTCAGGAGCGGGTATCGCAGTCGAGAAGCGACCCGAGCACGTCCACAAGATGTGCCGAGTTTGCAAGGTGTGTCATTGTTTCTGTCAACGTTCGAGCGACAGCGCACGACGAAACGTCTGGCATACGCCTCGTCTGGCACGCGCCTCGCATATGTTGCAGTTGCTGCTGGAGATCAGGCGATCGAGTGGGCCTTGCAATTTTCCGATTTTGATGCGCCTAAAGTCTCGTGTACAAATCAGGCTGGCGTGAATGGCCTGCCTAAGTTGCGACTTATTACAAAGGAATGGATATGGCGACTGGAACGGTGAAGTGGTTCAACAGCACGAAGGGTTTTGGTTTTATTCAGCCTGACAACGGCGGTCAGGATGTCTTTGTCCACATTTCCGCTGTTGAACGAGCGGGCCTGTCGACCCTTAATGAGGGCCAGAAGATCAACTACGAGGTGGAACAGGATCGCCGCACGGGAAAGTCCTCTGCAGGCAGCCTCAGCAAGGCTGGCTAACGGTCCGGGAAAGCCTTGGCAAGGTTCGTCATCGCCGGAACGCATTGACGGCTCGAAACCCGGGCCGGAGCATGCAAGTTAATGCCGCGGCAGGGATTGCTGGAGCCATCATGAATTACTCTGGAAATGAGGCTCTTGGACGGGAAAGGCGGGGCTCATCCCCGCCCTTTGATTCCGCGCAGATTGGGCCAACGGCTGCTGCGCGTCCGAACGACTGTTGATACGGATTTAGGCTGCGACCTTCTTGCGGGTCCGTTTCGCCGGCGCCGTGGCTGGGGCTTCCGGCTCTTTCGGTTTGCGGCCGAGTCCCATGGTCTTGGCCAAGGCGGAGCGCGCAGCGGCGTAATTCGGCGCCACCATGGGATAATCCGACGGCAGACCCCATTTGGCGCGATATTCGTCTGGGGTCAGACCATAGTGCGTCGCCAGATGGCGCTTTAGCGATTTGAATTTCTTGCCGTCTTCAAGGCTAATGATGTAGTCCGGTTCGATCGACTTTTTGATCGGGACAGCAGGTTTTTTTACAGGCACAGGCTCTTCTGCCGGTATGAGTCCAGCCGTGCCGTTTAGAGCCCCGTGCACTTGGGCGATCAGGGCAGGAAGCTCCCCCGCCGGGACGGGGTTGTTGGAGACGTAGGCTGATACAACATCGGCAGTGAGCTCGATGAGGATGTCGGTCTTGTGGGGTTCTTCTGTCATAAACTTCTCCGGGCAGCTTGAAACACAGTTGGGCGAAGTGTCGCTTCATAGTGGCGGTTGCCGCTGAAAGCAAATGGATCGACGGGTGCGCTGCTCCTCCACCATTGAAGTCTCGGCGACGCATCCCGTCATCGTCCATCGCTAAAGGCAGCGTATTGAATTATGGGAGCGGTCGCGCCCGCCCCACCATAGCGATACAGCAAGACAATCAAAAAAGCCGGTCTTTGCTTGGCCCCAAATCTTTTCTCCTTTCGTGAACGCTGAGCTGCCAAGCTGCTACAGTTCACCTCGCGGGGCAACCGTGCACAACACAGGAGTTGCCCGAGCGATACATTCTTCACTTGCCGCTTATCAGCGCTGGTGATTGCACTTTGCAGCCTGCCTCCGGACCCGCAGCGCTCACGCTGTTGGTTTTGCGCCTGCAGGCGTCGGAAGTCGGATCGCCGCAGCTAATTTCCTCAGGCGGACGAATTCAACAAATCGATTGTTTGGATCGAAGGCATCCACACCATCGATGCCTCTAGAATATGATCCAGCTACAATCACCGTGCTGTAATGGCAGGGACGGCCAGCACAAGCGCGACACGATCCGGCGGGTCCATCGCTGCGTTACGTATTCATGGCTACTGCATCGGGCGCTCGGTCGACCGCCTTAAGCCAGGTCGCCGCATTGCGAGACGGTGACCGGCGAGGGAGAGGGCGCTCTGGCAACGAAGCGAGGCGGGTGGCCTTGCGGGTGGCCGCGTGATGTCATCCGGCTCTCCTGCCGATCTCTGCCGGCCAGATCTGGAGCAACTGTTTTGCATAGATATGGCTCTCTTCAGGGGGCCATCTATGATGGGAGCCGAGCGCGTGTTCGAGCCGGGGAACAGGCTGCGCATGCACTGTGCCCACCTATTGCGATCGTGCTAACCTTGGTTGTTCGGACTTGCCGTTAAAGGCAAGCGACAGATTGAAGTTATGCTGCACCATCTGATTGCCTGGCTCGTTTTCGAGAGCTCGCCGATACAGGGCCTGTGCCGCGTCATGCCGCCCCTCAATGTCCAAAATCACGCCCTTCGCATTCAATGCACGTACGTTTCCTGGGGCTGCAACCAAGACGCTGTCGAGCACCTCAACCGCTTCGTGCGGGCGCTTCTGGCCCACCAAGGCATTTGTAAGTCGTATCGCCGCATCAACATTGTCCGGGTGCTGCTTCACCTCATCCCGCAAAGCCCGCTCTTGAACATCCTGACCAACTTCGCGCAAAATGCGTTCGCGCATAGCCGGATCGATTTGATCGGCGCTGAGCAACTCGGGGGAAGATGTCTCCTGCACGGAAAGAGCCGGCTTTTGCCAGCTGGCGCAACCGCCCAAAGGCAGAATGGCGAGTACGGCAAAAAGAAGTGAGTTCCGGCGCAGAAACATAGGCGATGGAGAAACTGTATTACTATTCATGTTATCTCTCAGTTATCGGGGAGGCGCGTGGCGTTCAGTTAGGAAAGGTGGGACTACTCTAACAATCCGCTGTTCGATCCGTGCGGGAGTGTGACGGATCCTGCGGGGCGAATTGTAAAGTCGGAGGCGAGGTCTTGATAAGACAGCACGGCGAGATCAACCCCGTTTCGCGTCAGAAAGCCGCGGACGAAACGTCGGACATCCATCGACGTCAACAGAATAGGGCGGGTTTGACCCGGTTCTGCGTTCGAAAGGACCTGACGTATCTGTGATAGCATCGCTTCGCTTTGCCGATCCTCCAGTGCGAGATAGGGGCCTGCATCCGAATCTCGAACCGCGCCACGCATCACATCCTCGCTCTCGCGCTCGACGACCAGGGCGGACACGATGCCCTCCGTGTTGGCATGGCGGTGGCAGATCTGTCGCTTCAAACCAGAACGGACATATTCCGTCAGCAGGGCAACGTTCTGCTCACGCTCGCTCCATTCGGCCAATGCCTCCAACACGAGACGGGTGTGGCGGATTGGGATACCTTCCTCCAGGAGGCGGCGCAGAACATCGGCAATCCGAGGAATCGGCGTCGTGCGTAGCACCTCTTTCACAAGCTCAGAATATTCCTGCTCCATTCGGCCCAGGAAATGTCGGGTCTCTTGGATGCCCACCAATCGCGGTGCGTAGCGGGTCAACGCTGCATGGACGCGCAAGGCGAGGAGTTCGCCGGGAGCCCTATGCTCCGTGCCGGCGCCCGTAAGGGCCTTTGCAGGGGTATGTTCAACCGGGAGTCTGTCCGTTTTCGGCTCACGTCTAAGGGGGACACCGCTCGAGTCGACGTGCGCTACATCGGCTCGGAGCGCCATCTGGTTTGGATCTAAGGCGTCCTGTTCGACTGGCACGCCCTCGACATCAATTCGGAATTGCGATTCAGGCAGCTGCTCGTCAACCAAGACAGGGATGCGAGGAACGATAATGCCCAGATCGGCTGTGACCAGGAGCGAAACGCGCCCAATATGTTTTTGCAATTCGGCTTGATCGACCGCCTGCATAAGATCTGGCGCTAGAAAAAATGCGATCGGGAATTCCTTCGCAGGCGCGGCTTGCTTAGGCTCCGCTGCAGTTCCACCTTTCGCATCGGCAGTGCCGGCGCCCAGCACATCAGCCTTGACAATGCTTACCGCAGCGAACACTGCGGCCAGCATCAGAAAGACGGGGAGGGGAAACCCAGGAACGAACCCCATTACAACCAGGACGCCGGCCGCCAGTCGCAAGGCTCGAGTGCTGGCCGTGAGCTGACTGACCATTTCTGTACCGAGGTTGATCCTCGCCGTCCCAGTCACACGGGTGACGATGGTCGCCGCAGTAATGGAGAGCAGAAGGGCCGGAATCTGCGATATCAATGCATCGCCTATCGTCAGCAGAGTGTAGTGATGCAGTACCTCGCCGAAGGACATGCCCTTGGAGAGCAGGCCGATCGAAATTCCACCCAGCATGTTGATGCAGATAACCACCAGCCCGGCGATGGAATCGCCCTTCACAAATTTCATCGCGCCGTCCATCGCGCCATAGAGTTGGCTTTCCTTCTCCAATTCGGCGCGCCGCCGGCGGGATTCGTTGGCATCGATGTGGCCGTTGCGTAGCTCTGCGTCGACCGCCATTTGCTTGCCCGGCAGAGCATCCAGCGTGAAACGCGCCGCCACTTCTGCCACCCGTTCGGCACCCTTCGCGAGGACCATGAATTGCACCATGGTGACGACCAGAAATATGACGAAACCCACCACGATATTGCCTGAAATGACGAAATCGCCAAAAGTATGAATAATGCTGCCGGCCTCCCCCTCGGCCAGGATCAGTCGCGTCGTTGCGACCGTGAGCGCGAGACGGAATACAGTGGAAATCAAAATAACGCCGGGCAAAGAGGAAAAATCAAGTGGAGTACTGACATACAGGGCAACCATCATCAGCAGTATGGCCAACCCCATATTGAATCCTATCAGGGCGTCGACCACCACGACCGGGATAGGCATGACCATCATCGCGACAGCCAGAAGCAGCATCAACGCAACCATTAAATCCGGGCTGGCCGGCGCACGCTTGATGAAGTCACGCAGGACGTTGGCCATCGAGACACCTTTGCAATCGGTTGAGACTTACTCTGCTGTTACGCCATGAAACGTGGCTTTCGAACTCCGAAGGCGCCTCAGCCTTGGCCAGCGCGTGACCCTGCATGAGAGCCACAAGCAGGCGCGAAATGGCTGGGCAGCAAATGTTTCCAACGCAGCCAGCTTGTCAGCACCGAGCGCGACAGGATGTTTGGCTGGCCATAGAGTGCTGCTTGATGGGGCCTGCGAGCTTTCAATATTGGAGAGCAGCAATGCGGCCATTCCTGCTCAGCAGCACACGGCTGTCCTCAATACGTTCGACCACCCATCCATCAGCCAAAATGGCGCCGACAAAATACTTCTCGCTGTCGATGACAATATATGGTTGGACCCCATGCCACACAGCTTCGACCGCGATTGCGGATGGCGCCTTCTCCTCTTTGATGAGCACTCCGTTCACCAGTGTTAGAGTACCCTTGGTGCGACGATCGAACGATTGCTGAAGCTTCTGCCAACTGATGACCGATTCAGACGTGACGGTGCCTTCGGCGGTCACAACACCCTTTGCCGACCCAATCTTGACGTCGAGAAGACCCGCTCGATCGACTTCCTCCTGCAGCTCTTGGGCCGCTGCCTCCGTAAGTTCATTGTCAGCGCGGTGACTGATCGTTCTGGACGCGACTTCAGCCCGAAGTGAATTGGGGCTCGATCCACTTGCATTGCCAAGATAGGAGATCGTGCCTGAAAGCGCGCCGATCCCGAGTGAGCTGATTATGACCATGGCGAGCACACCGATCGGTAGGCGCGGTATGCCGGTCGAACCAGGCGGCTCTGCATCCTGCACGGACAAAGCAATGGACATCTCGCCTACGAGCAGGACGACAGGAAGGGGCACAACAACGGACTGGCCTGCGGCGATATTCCGGTTGCCCTCGATACTGAGTCCGGGTGCAAGCGCCTCCAGTTCGATCGACTTGCCAAGAAGAGTTACACGAAGGTGATGCGGTGCCAGTCCCTGCTCGACAAAGACCAAATCGGCATCGAAGCCGCTGCCGATTAAACACTTTTGAAGATCCGTCTTGCCGGTCAGACCGCAATAGTGCCCCGAACGCACTTCGAAACGGAGGGAAACGGCGTCATCCACAGAGCATCTCTCAAACAGGATAGAAGCCGCATGGCAATTGCCATGCGGCTCATTTCGGGACTACGTCGCGTCAATAAGGAGACGCGCTAGGGGGCAGTCTAAAACCCGCTTCCGACATTACGAAACGCGTTCGTCGGCGGCCTTCTTGATGGTCTGGAGATTGGTCGTTAGAGTGCGCAACTGGACACTCCTTTTCGTCGCCTCCAAGCTAACATTGGTTAGTTCCTGCACTTGCGCCTGAAAAGCAGTAGCATCAGCTCCGCTTGTATTGCCGGGAGTGCCACTGTTAGTTTTATCGGTATTGCCGGCGCTACTGGTATTGGTATTGCCTGATTTTTTATTATTATCAACTGCAGCCATGATCATTCCTTTTTCTGTTGGAGTTGTGCCGTCAATAACGGCCTGTATGACCTCACGCCGGATTTCCCGCGTCAGGCATCTTCTGTGTCATCCAAAGCTTCATCGGCCTCAGCCATCGCATCGTTCGCGAATTGGAACGCGAACGATCGCAGGATACTTTGGAAGGCTTCACTTTGTGCTGCAGACTGTGAGTTGTCTTGAAGTTGATCATTTGAAACGGTCCGGTTATCCGCCCGATCGTTCCCGCCAGCTGCCTTGCCATCATTCCCACCAGCTGGCTTGCCATCATTGCCATCAGCCGGCTTGCCATCACCAGAATGCTCGGATTTCGAATCCCCATGGCCCTTTCGGATCAAGGAAGTCCCGAGGTTGCCAACTCCACTCCCAATTGCTGCTATCATCAGGTACTCCGGCATTTGCCATTGGCGGCGACGTGTTAAAGGTTAGCCTCGATCAAGCTAAGGGCGGGAGCTTTCGAGAACCTGACGGCTTTTGACAAAAACCGGCCAGCGCAAAAACGTATGCTCTGCAGGATGTTGCTCTCGCATCGAACAGTCGACCACGATCTCGGCTGTTCGGCCAATCCCGCCGTCCACGCATGCCGCGACCGAATGGCAGCCGCAGCAGCTCGTTTGCATCCTCGATGCTGTGGTGTCGAACAGGAGACACGGTCCACGTGCTGCATGACCGCAATGACCGTATTCTTGCTGGCTCCACGGGCGCACGCAACGAGCAGGAACTCGGTCTTTGCATCACCATTCTCTCGCCTGCACATCACGGCCCGGCGCGGTGAGCTCATTGGCTTCGAGAAGGTCGGCGACCGTACGAACATGGGATGGTCTGCCGGCTTTGGGAGGCCGGTGCGGATCCTCTTCTCACCATATCGAAAGCTTGAAGCGGTCGGATTTTCTTGCCCTGTTCGTGAGAACTCCCATCGTCAGCTAATCGTCAGCCAAGCGGTCTATCTAGGCCGGCCGTGCCTGACCTTCGGATCCAAAGGTCCCGTCTCGACACTTTTTGTAACTATAGATCGAAATGGTCCGCGTGATACGCAACGCACACGCTTCTCTGAAGCAAATGTGTGACTTTGTCGGTGGCGAACGAGAGGAGTGACGCATCAATAAAATCGTCAGGCACGTGTCTAGGAAGGGGAGCTAGCCGAGTTGGTCTGATTTCATTCGCTGTTCCTGGAAATCGGCGGACTGAAGCGCTGATAATCTCAGGACATCGATGGCAACGTTGCGAAAGTCCTGTGAGCTCGGGCCAATCTTGGCCTGCTACTGAGAAGCACTTTGGCGGGAACATTACGCCGTCGCGGGTCTGGCTGACCGTGACGTTAACCGAAAGATGCCGCTGGTCTCGTCAGCCGCCAGCACAATAGCAGCACATTCTCGCCTACTACGGAGACGCAATATGAAGGGCATTGGCCGACCACGGAAATCGCAGGCTGAAACTGGAGCCAGCCGCGCGGGGCGGGCGAGCAGTTCCCTTTCGCAATCAAGTCTTGCTGCGGGAGAAGGTGGACAGTCATTCGATTCCGTTGTGGAGCAGATGCGCTCTGGGGACGCCGATAGGAGGCCCTCCTCCCTTCCAGTTGCGCGCGGTCCAGGCGATGCCCGCGAAAGTCTGCCAGGCGCCTCGATTGGCGAAGATCAAATCCTGAACACACCGCCACGTGGAGCCGCTGCGCCACCACGCGGAACCGTAGCGCCACGTGGCGCAGCCGCAAGGCGGCGCGGTTCTCCCTCCATGTCTGAGGGCGAAGCCATGGCGCCGGTCGGTAGCCAACTATCAACCGCGCAGGTGGAAGGCACCAGCTCATCGTCAAATAAAGATATCAGTCCGACACAGCTCAGAATGAACAGTCTTGTTCAACAACTGACTGATTGCGAGGCTGCGGCCAGGAAAACCGACGTCCCCGAGGAGGCGGTGGAGCTGATCAGTGGGGTCGTCGATGCAGCCTCAGCAATTCTGGAGTACCGCGCTAGCCTGCCTGCGGCTGAGGCGCAGACAATTATGCCAGACGACAAGGTGCGTAGATGTTGCCAGATCGTGTGCGACGCCGCGAATGAAGTAGACAAACTTGGCCTGTCGACGATCACGAAATTGGACAAAAAGACCAAGAAAGCGGCAGGTATGGTCGATAAACTCTACTCCTACTCCCAGGCGGACCGGCAGGAGCTGTTGATTTTAAATGTGGAGAACCACCATACGGCGGCAATTAAGTGGTGGGAAAAAAAGGCATGGCGCTCCGAACGGCAGCGATCCGCCTGCGCTGCCACCGCTAGCCTATCCAGTGGAACGCCCGTGATGCGGGAAGCCGAGCGGTGCGCACTGCGGCTGCGTGCCGGCTCGGTACTGAGTGTCAGGATCTGGCTGGTCCGTGAGCGGATCGGTCTTGCGCGGGCCAAGATTGAACTGCGGGCGAGCAGGTTCGAGCCAGATTTGAAGGAACTCCTCGTCGGTCGAAATGGAGTGGTGCAGCTGATGGCAAGCGCCGCTCAAGAAGCTCTTCGCGCCCTCTCTTTGGCGAAGGGCATAATGGATGATGGCAAAACACTCAACGCTCATGATTGCGCGGTTGTAGAAAAAATCATGGAGCGGCTTTCGGATTTTGGATTGGCGTTGCACGAGGTGCATACCAAGCTAAGCCATACCTACCCAGATGCCGGCCTCCCATTGAAACTGTTCGAACGGATCGTGGACGATGCATGGATCACTGCGCACGATGCCATGCACTTGTTGAACCTGCAGTCTCCGCCGTCAGCCATCATGGCGCCACAGGCCCAGGCGGGCGCTGCGATGCCGGCCAGGGCAGGCGCTGCGATACCGGCTGACACTGCTGGTACGGCTGCAGTGTCAGAAGGCACTACAGCGCGAAGGAAAGGGAAGTCAAAGCATAAGTCGGCAGCTCGCGCCGGGACTTCTGCCGCCGGGCAGCCATCAACACCAGTCGCTGCGAACGCCGGCACAGTGCCAGCAGCCAAGGTTCTCGCGCGCTCGGATCAAGTTGCGAGTACACAGGTGAGAGCGCAAGAGGTGGCTGCGAGTTCGTCGGGGGCAGGCTCGACAATCGGGGGCGCCGCGTTGTCAATGGAGGTATTGACGGAGCGGCTCAAACGATTGGACGAACTTTTGCAGTTCGATCTGGCCGGTCAGCAAAGCGTCGTCTCCCAAGTGCGCCAGATGAAGCCTGAGGAGGCCGGTAAGGTCGTGGACGATGTGGCCCAGTACCTGCGAGCCCAGGCCATTGAGATGCAAACCTGTCTCGCCGGGTTGCAGGGGCGTAATGTACGCCTGCTACTCACCTCCACCCAGCTACCCAAAGTGCACGAACGCACAGACCAGCTCAAAGGGTTGCTGAACATGGTGCTGGGACAGGCCAACGCATTGAATGAAGGAAAAGCCGGCATTACGACTGATTGCATGAAGACCTACGCATTTCCGGCGCAAAAATACCTGGAACATTTGTGCAATGCCGACGAATTGATGCCGCCGGAGGCACCGGTCGCGCTGCGTGGCGAGCCAGGAAAGCTGTTTGAGATGAAGCTGCAGCCCAAGATGCTGGTCAATGGTGCGATGCCGAGCCCGATGTGGGTGCACATCCACACGAGTCGCCCCGTCATGGCCAGAAACTTGGAAGGGCTGGCTGATTCCGAATTCACCGCTTGCCACGTTAAATCCAACGAACAGCGCGGCTACAATCGAGAGCGAGAGGAAGCCGATGCTAGGTCCGGTCGCGAGAAGGTCATAATTCATCGCGGCAAACTCACCCCCGCTTTCTGTAAGTCCTTGTTGACCTCAGGGCTTGGCCGCCAACCACGCCATTCGCGTGCCGAGCTCCCGTCGGCGCAGGCTGCATGACAGGGCACTCAGAATGCGGCCGGCCACGCTGTGAGTCAGCGAGCATTTCTCCTGGCCAAACCGCGAATGCCGCTGCGCGAGTTGCGGTCCGGCGATTGGAGTCGATCGGCTACCGTCAGGGCCGATTTGCGATGTCGCGTTACCGGCTGTTGACGTGGCGGCGTATCTTGCCTCCCATCCAACTTATCGCCGAGATCGCGCCGCCAAGATCGAGGCGGAAGGTCTTCCTGCGAGCGCGGAGCAGGCATAGCCGATCCGATCGGGATCGGCGCATCGCAACGACCCAACGGTGTGGTGGAGAAAATTGGATTCGGGAGAGCTCGGTTCCAAGAGGCGGAGTTCCGGCCCGAATACAATCCGCTCGCAAGCACCCACGATGCGCATCCGCAGTTTATTGTCTGGGAGATGGGCTGGATTGCTCGGCGGCGCTGGCGCTAAGGCGGGGCTGTCGCCGGACAATTAGCATTCACTGCCAACAGCCTTGCAACCGTCACCAGTTGCAAGGCTCGGCGGCGGGTCGACAAATCACATGAAATCGTCGTCGGACCCGCTATCGCTGCTGTCGCTATCCTCGGTTTTGTGGAGATAGAGTGGAGGTTTGCCTGCACGCTGCCACTCACCGGCACTGTTCTTCGTCCATTTGTCGGGATGCTGCGTAGGGTCAAGCACCAGGTCGCCATGATCCACTTCAACAAACCCCATCGTCTGCGCGCGCGCTTGTGCTTCCGGATTAGCCGCACGCCAATTCAGCAACGGTCGGTCGCCGTCTATCCGAAGTTGATGCTCCAGCAGAATATCGCCCGCATTTTCGACGAGCGGATGGGCGACTTGAAGATCCACTATGGAAGTGACCTCAGTTCGACCAGGAAATTGTTCCCGCCAACTTTCCGATTCGAACTCGTTCATGCTGAATCCGCCTTCCATTCTCAGCAGTCCGGCACTCCGGTCTCCCAATTGGTAACTGAAATATCGCGCGTGCTCCGTATCTCGACGGATGCCATATTGCTGAGCAACGTCCGCGGTGCGCCTGGCTCGTGACGATACGAACTCCGAATACTCTTGAGGATTGTCGGCGATGTGCGTGATTTCATCACCATGAAATTGCCTCACCTGTCTCCTGAAGGAAGTCCTGTTGATCTCCACCACAGGAGGTCGGGAATTGAGGGAGTATGCTTGGGGAGCCGCCGATGATGAGGCGCCGCTACCTTCCGATCCGGATAAGTGCATTCGGGCAAATGTGTCCGCGAACCCTTCGCTTCCTGCATCCGATTGCTCGCCGGCATTATGCGCGCGGTAACTATCGGATGAGCCACCAATTCGACCATACATGACGATTCGTACTCCTATGTTTCGCAACCGAGCTCAAGTTAGCACGGCTGTTCAACATAGGGCGCTTAGTTGACGACTAGCTGACGAGGGCATTCCAACGGCTGCACCAATCAAATCCGCACTGCCGGCCTCAAAACCTCGGACTGCGCCACGCACCGGCCAGCAGAGGCTGCAAGGTCATGCCCGGAGGACTTGCCGTAGTTGCTGGGTGGCAGATCCGAGGGGAGTGATTGCCCCAGGCCCGCGGTTGCGCGGTTGGCCTGACAGAGACACTGGGGCACGGATGGCCAGCCGACATTTGCCACTAGCATGGAGCCAGGTCAGTTTTGAACTGGGCAGTCGTGGACTTCCATGACTAGGCCAAGCCTGCGGCAAAGAATGCTTTCGCGACAGGCTGGAAATATTGCATAGGAACCGCGTGGCCGAGTTTTGTAGTGCCTATCAGCTGACGCGCTAAGACATGGTCATGGACGATCGTCAGGCGTAGTGCCCGCGCCTCGCTCAACACATGTGAAACGCGCTCACCTTCGGCACGGCAAACTAAGAACGGCACCCCGGTTTCACCGCGAACGTAACGCAGACCGATCAGGACCGCCCTTCCTGTTAAGACCAGCGTGGCGCGATGCACGCCAAGCGCAGGCTCGTCGGCCGCCTCCTCGCGGATGCGACGCTGTTCACCTTTCAACTCTGGCGCTCCTTGCTGATCCTTCGACTCGCGCGTCACTTCGGTATTGGTCATGCGCATTTCGCGCAGATACAACGCGCGCTGGAGCAGAAGATCGATCAGTCCGCCGACCAGCAGTGCGCCGGCGCCAATTCCCATCAGCAATTTTGTCTCCATAAAGATGAGGCCAACACAGCCCATGCCGCAGATCGGCAGAGGGACCATTGTCTTCCACATCCCGAGAAGGACAATGGAAAAGGTTGCGCTGAGAACCAATACCTTGAACATGGTCTTGCAGACTTCGACCATGGAACGAGCAGACCCCAAGCGCTTCAGCCCTTCAAAGGGGTCAATTTTCTTAAAGCTGAGCTTCATCGGCTCCAGAGAGAAGACAAATCCACCATTGGCTAGCAGGCTGGCCAAAATCACCGCGGCGACAAGGGTTCCAAGCAGCGGGCCAACAGCCGCGACTGTGAGTTGGACGAGCACAACCAATGCCTGCGGCACCGCGGTATCGAAAGGTAGGCTCTGCAACTTGGTGGCTAATAGGAGCGCTTCCCGGCATTTGTCCTCGATCACGCTGCCTCTTAGCCAAAGGTAGCCGAGCCCAGCGCAAGTCCCGACCGCGCGGACGAAATCGGAGCTACGTGGCAGCTGTCCTTTTTTGCGCGCTTCACTTAACTTCTTCGGGCTGGCGGCGTGTGTCTTCTCTTCACTTGTGTCGCTCATGGCAGCAATTTGTCGAACCACTCCAGCACGCCGTTGGCACGTGTGACCTCCAGTTTCATGCTCTCCACCAGATAGGCAGCGTAGGTGACCATGAGAACTGGAAAGACAATGTTCTTGATTGCCGGAGACAGTTGGCTCGCCTTAAATTGCGGGGCAAAGCGACGCAGCAGCATCATCGATATATCAATCAGTATCAGGAAGAACACGACAGGCCCCGAAACCAATAATGCCGTGCGCATTATGCTGTCGAGAAGCCCCAACAACTCCATTGCTCCTGGCCCGCTCAGTGTCGGGTGAAACTGATACACCGGCCAGATCAAGTAGCTGCGGTACAGGACACTGATCAAAGTTTCCAGGCCTCCTGATCCGACGAATATGGCAATCGCAGTGATCCCCAGAAAAACGCCCATCGCGGAAGCCTGACTGTTCGTCGCGGGATCGGCCGAAGCGGTCGGGCTGCTGATGCCGCGTTGGTTGTCGATAAGCTCCCCGGCAGCCTGAAGGCCCCAAAGCGGAATGCCAAGAAAAGTGCCAAGGAGTACACCGACAAAAACTTCCTTGAATCCGAGCAGGGTTAGCTGGATCAGGCGCGTATCAGGATCCAGCGCCGGCAATCCGCCGCTGACGTGTGCCAGGCATGGTAGTGCGAAGCCAACAGCCAAACAGCCCCGGATCAGCCCACTGATCTGCGAGCGTGTGAATACGGGAAAGATCAGCATGATGCCCATCGCGCGGGCTGCCCCAAGACCTGCCGCAACGACGAGTTCGAAAGCCGTCTGGATCAGAATTTGAATATCGGCCGATGGCGCGTCCATGGGGCGGACTAGTAGCTAAGTGTCATTGCGGGAAACTCGGTGAAGATCTGATCGGCTAGCTCTATGAGCGGGGCGCTTAGCACAGGAGCAAACAGCCCAATCACCGCGACAACGACCAGAAGCTTCACGGTGAGCGGCAAGCTTTCATCCTGGATCTGCGTCGCCGCCTGGAGGATGCCGATGACGAGGCCGACAACCACTGATGCAATGAGCGGCGGTAGAATCCAGATCATGAAAACCACCAGTGATTGGCTCATAAGAGTAATGATGCTGGATTCAGTGATGATCAGCCTCCCGGTAACGTATAACTCAGCACAAGCCCATGCATCAATTTTGACCAACCATCAATGGCAACAAACAAGAAGATCTTGAACGGAACAGATATAACAGTTGGTGAGACCATCGACATACCCATTGCCATCAAGATAGTTGTCACTATCAGATCTATAACAATAAAAGGCAGATAAAGTAGAAATCCTATCTCAAATCCGCGCTTCAATTCTGATAGCAAGAAAGATGGTACAAGTATTGCAAAGTCATCAGGCGTGGCTGCAGCGTGCATTTCCTCTGGCCAGACCTTTTCTGTCGAAGATAGGAAAAATCGCCGCTGCTCTTCATTTGTGAATTTCTTGAGATGCTCGCGCAAGGGCTCACTTCCGGCTTTAGCGGCGCTTACCCAGTCGTCGAATGTCTGATAGTGGAGCTTGGGATCCGACATGCGGTCATAGGTCTGCTCAGCAACGGGCGCACTAACGAACATAGTGAGGATCATCGCCGCGGCGTACAGCACCACATTGGGTGGTATGGTCTGGGTCCCGAGCGCATTGCGGACGAGGAAAAGAACAATTGATACCTTTACAAAGGCCGTTGTCGTGGCAACTGCTAAAACCAGCAGACCGAGTCCGGCGGTAACCGCAAGAAGCGCCAGGATTGTCGGCTGAGCTTCACTCATTGCATGCAAACCCGCCACGGAGCCTGATGCCCAGCTCTTCTCCGATGCGGACAATGTCGCCACGCCCGATACGCTGACCATTGGCCACTATGTCGACCGGGCCGTCGATCGGCCATCCAAGTTCAAAAATATGCCCTTCGCCGGCACTTCTTAATTCCCCAAGAGAAATAGGCCAGCGGCCGCATTCAAAGACAAGCACGATCTCGACATCGTCGAGATCCTTAGTAAGCTCCAGTTGCGATCCGGGTTGTGTCATATGCGCACTCTCCAAAGGACACGGTCGCGGGCGGAAAGGCCCCCGCAAGATTAATTCATCGCCGTCAAGATCCGCCTCGGCGCACAACTGGCCGACAGCTAGGGTGATCTGGCCGCGGCCGAACGGCGCAATATCGGGCAACAATGCATCACCGACACATGCGCTTCGAAGAAGCGCCGCAGGAAGGCGAAGCGTGCCGACCTCTCCTGCAACAATGAGCGGGAGCTCTGGAGGCAGCCCGCCCAGCTGCCGCGGCAACTGGGCAAGCAGTTCGCCTAGCGCGCGAAACGCAGGCGGTACTAAGCCGTCAAGTGGCGTGAACAGGAATAGACGGCCCTTGCCCTTGACCGCGCCGAAAATGATGTCGAGTTCAAGATGAGGAGCCAGCATCGTGGCTTCGCATACCCGCACGAGTTGCACGTTCAGACGCGTCGTCTCCTCCAGTCGAGTGACAAGCGGCTCCAGAGCGAGTTCGAGAATTAGCGAAGCAGTTGGCTCGGAAGGGAAGGCCAAGCCGTTCTGCACTGTCGTGATGAACTCCTCTACGAGCGGGCGCGACAGTGACAAGATGACCGTTTCGGCTCCCACTCTCCAGACGCAGTCAAGCATCGGAATGGCAGCAGGTTCCTGCTGCCAGACAAGCCCTGCCGTTCGCACCGATAGCGGCACCTCGTTGATCCGGCTTTGAAACGGCGTGCGCGGCGCTGCTGTATCATTGAGCCACGAGACAACCGTGTGGGACAGTTTCAGAACTGGTTCGAACATGGCGGGTGTGACCGCAGCGCCTATCAAAGACTGCACGGTCGTGTCATTCGGACGACCTCTTGCGACCGTCGGATCCGGTTGCGCGGCATTTAGGCAAGCGACCCCCTCGCATATTTCAGCAGTATCTCATCGTCGGCCTCGATCTCGGCTGCGGCCTCCGAATGAGTCTCGACGGCGCGCCGCACGTCGTCCTCGATTTGTTGCCATTTGTCCCTTGCCGCCGAACATATGACCCATAGCTCCCTCGTCCTGGACGCCGCCATCTCAGCCTCCTCTTGAGCGATTTGGGTATCATCAAGCATCTGCCGTCTGGAATTGATCTCAGCGGCAAGTTGTTCAGTGTGAAGGCGGTGACGGTCGAGCGCTGCGCTAGACAAGTTGTCGAGTGACATCAGATGCTGATAGAGCGCTGCTTCTTTTCTTGAACAATGTTGCTGTATCATTGCAAGCTCCCTAGAGGCATTTTGTACGGCTGAGGCGGCCACATCGCGCTGGGCTTCCTTCTTGGACAGCTCGCCAAGGGCACGACGCTCTTGCATTTCCTTCAGAAGCCGTATACTCGAAGACTGAATCCAGTTTACGCGGTCAGACGCGACATCCATGCGACCGTCTCCTCGAAATCTGACGCGTCATCTTCGCTCTGGCGCAGAAACTCCCTCAGTTCGTCGATTGACGCGACAGCCCGGTCAGTCAGGGGATCTCCACCTGGCTTGTATTCGCCAACATTGATCAAGAACTCGGTCTCGGCATAGCGCGACAGGAGCTCGCGGAAAATGGATGCTGCCTTGCGATGTGTCCCCGAAACGACTGCATCCATGACGCGGCTGCGACTCTGCAGCACATCAATAGCGGGGAAATGCGATCGCGCCGCAATAGCGCGTGAGAGGATGACATGGCCATCGAGAATACCACGCGATTCCTCGGCGATTGGATCACCCGTGCCATCACCCTCTACAAGCACCGTATAGAAGGCCGTGATTGAGCCCCGCTCACCCATGCCGGCGCGCTCGAGCAGGCCTGGCAGCATGCCAAAAACGGAAGGAGGAAAGCCCCGTCGCGTCGGCGGCTCACCCGCAGCAAGGCCTATTTCGCGCATAGCGCGGCAGAAGCGCGTCAGCGAATCCAGCATGAGAGCAACGCGTAGGCCTTGATCGCGGAAATATTCCGCGAGCGCAGTCGCCATTGGAGCGCATTGCGCACGCTCTACCGCCGAGCGGTCGGATGTTTCAACCACGACGACCGTACGGAGAAGGCCCTCTTCACCAAGATTCCTTTCGATGAATTCACGAACTTCCCGTCCACGTTCGCCTATGAGCGCCACTATGACGACGTCAGCGGCGGCACCCTTTACGATCTGTGACAACAGCGTCGACTTGCCACCACCTGGCTCGCCATAAATCCCGATCCGCTGGCCCTCGCCGCACGTCAGCAGACCATCGAGGACACGGACCCCAAGCGGGAATGGCCGCTCAATCATGCGCCTCGTCATCGGATTGGGGGCTCTGCCATGCAGGGGCCGAGTTTCGACGGTCTTGATTTCGCCTTTGCCGTCCAATGGGCGGCAACGACTGTCGATCACGCGACCGAGCAAATCGCCGCCGACGGGCACCTCACGCATTCGGCCAGTGGCCACGACCTCTGCGCGGCTGGATAGGCCCACCAAGTCCCCGATCGGTGTCAGCAATACACCATCACCCGACAGGCCGATCACCTCGGCCTCGAGCGACAGCCCGGTTCGCGGGTCCTCTAGGAGGCAAAGTTCCCCAATACGAGTGTCTGGCAAGACGGCATGAACCAGTGTGCCGATAGCCCGCGTGATCCGACCGCGCACCGCACGCGTGTCAATTCGCTTGGCCGCAGCCCTCAAAGACGAGATTGCTGGAACGAGAGCTCGAGTGTGGGCGTCAGCGTTATGTTCTGGGACGGGCTTTCTCATAGCTCGCCTTTCTCACAGAGCGTCCCGAAACCAAGGCGCAGCGCGCGCATCTGGGCGTCAAGTCCAAGGTCAACATTGCCGTACTCGCTCCACAGCACGCAGCGTTGCGGCGACAATGTCGGGTCGGGCTCGATCCGCACCCTTGGTCGACCATCCTGGCCGTCGCATCGAGCAAACTCTCGTGCAAGCATGTCGACTTGCATGGGAGAAACATGAAGGCAAACGTCGGCGCCGCTGTATTGACACTCTATGGCGTGACGAACAGCCCTCACCAATAGCTCGCCCGGATCGAAAGCGCCGATAAGATCGCTCAATATTTCCATCACGAGCTGCGGCAATTCCTGCTCCAGAGCCGCCTTTCGTCGCGCGATTTCGGAGATTGTCTCCGCAATCAACCCTGCCATCTCCTCGGTGCCTGCATTCGAGCCCTCCATGTGGCCGCGCGCCCACGCCCGCTGGTAAACCGCGCGTGCCCAGTTTCGAACGCGCTGCCGATGCCGTTCTGCCGCGGCAAGGGCTTGCGCGGCGCTGTGCCAGGTTTCGAGCTCGCTCGCGGGTATCAGTGGTCCGACTGGACGCATCTGCGGCGCTATTGGCCCCTCGGAAAGTTCGACTGTCATTTCACCGGGGTCTCTGTCTCAAAATGAGCTACTACAAGTGAAAGCAATTGGCCGGCGGCGGTCCAATGCTCATGTGCTGGAGTCTCCGCGGCAGTCCCCTCGGGCAATCGAAGAAGCACGCGGTTACGCTCGGTCGCTGAACTGTCCTGGAGCCAAGCTCCAAGACATGCGTGTCCATCGTATTCGATTTGCTGAGCGAGTTTTTCTGGGTCCGAGATCAGTCTTTTGTCAACAGCATGCAGCAGGTGTCGGATTCCGAATGCGTGTGCATCCACGCCGATGCGTTTAACAAGGATGGCAAGCTCAGGCTGAGAGACAAACGCGACCAGCGAACGGGCATGCCAGATACTACCAGCAAGAAGGGTCGCTCGATATGGATCATGCCCGCGTAGAAGGTCCGGCCTGCAGCCGATGTGGTTCAGATCCACGTCATCGTTGCCCAGCAATTCTGCCAGCCTTGGATGCAGTCTGGAACACTTCTGCAACTTCACTAACGTTTCGGCCGATAACGCTGGATCAAGACGCGCCGCAAGACGGGTTGGATGGGCCGAAGCCGCAAGCTCGCTCGCGCCCGGAAAGTGCGGACCATCAGGTCGGGCGGTCTGTATAGGCATTGGCAATGAGATGTCACCCACGTCCAATTGCAGGCATTCTTTTGCGAATGGCCTCGACAGCAGAAGCATCCCGGCGCCCCTCGACCTTGGAAACGCCGGTTGATTGCTTGCGCCGACGCGTAACAACGCCGATCAAGAGATAACAGGCCACGGCGAATACGGCTGCGGCAAAACCTGTTACGGTCGCCAGAAGTGGCGCAGGAAGAGGTAGTGATGCTTGTGGCAAAACAGCAGTCGGATCGGGCCGTTGCTCGTGTGCGGAACGTTCTACCGGCACCAAAACCACTTCCACCTTATCGTAGGACAGGCCTTCGATGCTGTCGGCTACAAGCATCTTTATCTTTGGCAGCAGAGCCGCGACATTTGTTTTTGCGTCGTGCCTGATAAACACCGAGGCCGAGGATGGCGTGGCACCGGCTCGCACAAGGTCGTTATGCGGCAGCACGACGTGAACACGTACAGAAAAAACGCCATCGATATCGCTGATCGTCCGCGACAACTCTTCGCTCAGGGCATACACGTAACGGGCACGCTCTTCGGTCGGCGAGGCAATCAGGCCTGATCCTTGGAATATCTCACCGAGGTTCTTGAAGGATTGGCGCGGCAGCCCCTTGGCGTTCAGAAGGTTGATTGAGAAGGCGAGCAGCTTTTCGTCAACCTGGATCGTGCTGGTTCCATCCTTGGCGACCACCCGGATCGCGGCGACCCCGTTGTCTTCAAGAAGTGCGAGCATTTCATTTGCCTCACGCTCTTGCAATTGCGTGTAGAGGTCGGCTTTGCAAGCAGTGAGGGCGACGAGAACTGGCAGCATGACAAGTCTAACCGACCGCCACCCTGACAGGCCACGCATGATTTCGCCCTCGGCCAAGCCAATCATGCGCGCGGTTCAGCCTTCCTTCAAAAGTTTATTCACGGATGATGTGACGCCGCTGACGCCTTTGGAGATAAGCGCCACCTGGGTGACGCCGTTGTAAACATCCCGAAGACCAGCCATCATCGTTTCGAAGTCTTGCCCTTGTTGGGGAATGCCCGAGATTCCGGTTCCCGCCTCACCTGGAACGGGAAGCTTCTGCGCCGGTCCCGGTAGAGCGCCCTTCGAAAGGGCTATGTCATGGTCGAGCGCGGGGAAGGAAACAGTGTTGTGTGGATATAGGGAGGAAATCGTCTGCAACACGCGATCGCCCATGCCGCTCGTCGGCGCAGCCGCGCGCTGAACATCCATCGCCGCAGCAACTGGCGCCGCACTCGCTGGCCCCGCGGCGGCATCGTTTTTCAGCGAGTCGGCTGCATGCCCTAAGGCGCGCTCAAACTGGGCCTGCTCGACAATCGACGGTGATCCGACCCTGGGGAGGCCAGCCGTTAGAGTGGCAGAGATCGACGTGACAGGCATCATCATGTAAGGACTCGGTTGCTCTCTCTGACCGGGCGAGCCCCGCCCATTCATCACCCGGTGTCGGCGCAACACTCCTAGGGGGGCAAGCTGACAACAAGCTGACTAACGGCGGCGTCATTTCGACAATCTAAAATCTCTTCGGCAATTTAGTCACTTGTGATGATTTCAGCGTTTGGTTTATCAGTGCGACATGCCGAGAACGCTTATCCAACCCGTCACCCTGCATGTTTTGAGACTTCTTTGTGCCGGGTTTTTTCTGTCCACCGGGATTCACCCGGCGCATGCAGTCCCGCTGTCCCTTCCGGCGACACCCTATAGATACACGGTTCTGGATCAGGAGCTCGCTGCAGCGTTGCAGGAATTCGGCAACAACCTGAATATCAGGGTCAACATCAGTCCTGCGGTGAAGGGGCGAATTCGCGGACGTATGCCTGATTTGCCACCGCGCGCGTTCCTCGACCGCTTGACGAACCTTTACGGTCTACAATGGTACTATGACGGCCTTGTGCTCTATGTGTCTGCTGCACAAGAATCGCAAACTCGAATGCTTTTGATGACGTCGATTCGCTTCGATGCGTTCAAGGGGGCTCTCGACAAGCTTGATATCTCCGACGAGCGCTATGTGGTCAAACCCGTGCCAGGCAATGGCCTCGTCTTCGTTTCCGGTCCACCGCGCTTCGTCGCACTCGTGGAGCAGACCTTTAACGGCTTGGTGGCGCAGGCGCAGGCGCAGACTCACATAGCGGCAACGCCAAAGGAATCAGTGCTGATCTTGTTTCGCGGCTCCTCCACTACGGTCGTTCGCGACGGACGACCGGATGCTTCTTATTCTTCTGACATCCCACAACAGGATAGCGTTGGCGGGAAGCCTGAGCTGGGCAAGAAATGAACATTGAGGATTTCCCGCAGCTCTGAAGAACATGACTGCGGCTACCCCTTTGTGAACTCTTCGCAAACTCGTCAGTTTCTCGAAAGCTAATCCGCTCATGATGAGTCCCGGCAGCTCTCGCGGTGACTCCGGCCATTGTGTTGGACCGAACCTTGGAGCCGGCCCGGAACACAGCAATTGAAGGCAGGGCAGGCGCATTCGTGACCTGCCGACGCTTGGAATTGTCGAATTTTGTGAAACGCAAGGGATCTTCTGTCGGGGTCTCTTGTGGGGATTTCAACGTCACGTCTGAGGATGCATAATGTCGGCCAGTAATCTTTCAACTTTCTACCGCTCAAATTCGCTACAGTCCGCAAGGGGTTGGCCGGGCCTGAAAGTTTCCCATTTTGCGACCCAGCATCAGCAAAGTGCATCGTGCTTCGAAGCGATGCTGTCCACTTGTGTGCTGGCAGACAAGCCCGGCTCTTTCGCGCAAGGGGATCTGCCAGCGTCGAATCTTGATTCGACAATGGATAAATTGCGGCAGGACCCTTTGGGCCATCTGGCACCGGATGTCTTGACATTGAATGGCTTGGAGCAACACCCACTGGATCTGCTGCCGCCAAATATGAGGGCGGCTCTCAAGGAGGACCAATCGCAACGCTCCAAGGCGACTGAAGCCCAACATCTGCTCGGCGTCACTCCGAAGATCGAGCCGGCTCCCAGGCCGAGCCCCGGAATCACGTGGAACGGTGGGTCGCTGACCACGGCTGAGTTGCAGATTGTTGCGGTACTCAACCGTCACAAGGACCAATGCCCGCTTACTTGGAAGTCGTTGACCGACAAAGCCAATGATCCCTCTACGCCACCGGATCTGAAAGCGGCGATCCAGGGACTGCAGCAGGATTCGGGACTTTTTTATGCGATTGGCTCGCAGGGCGACGGCCGCTGTGGAGGCAAGATCAACGCCAAGGACTTGGCCGGATTTTCAAACCACCACCCACAAGTTGCTGCATTTCAGGAAGCCCAAGCGCGAAGCTACGAGCAGAACTACATACCATCCGACGGCAGCGGAGGTTTGCAGCCTTCGGTCATGACCTTGAGCGATGCCTTGCGGGAGTTTTACCGGTACTCCGAAAATCTGTCCAAGGACCTGAGTCTGGATGAGTTCAAGAAAATGGTCGGCGGCGAATCGAAAAACGGCAAATTTCCGCCCCAGGTCATTGCGGCGGCGCAATATTTCCTCGATCACCCCGATGCTTGGAACCAGTTGTGCGGTGGCTCGAAAGGGAAGATGCACAAAGAGGATTTCCTGCAAGTCGCCTCATCGTCGATGAGCCTCACGCAAACTGAGCTGAATACGGTCGAGATGATCAAGGACCATCAGGACACGTTCTTTGGAAGCGGTGTTCTGACTCGCGACAAACTGGCGAAAATGAAAGACGACAAGAGCCTTGATCCGAAAGTGCGGGAAGCAGCCTCTCAGCTCCTTTCAGATCCTCTTTTGTTTGGCCTCCTGAACAATTCGATCACGGGCTATAAGACCCATCATAAATTCTTCGACTTTGGCGGCGGGCATACGGTTGATTCCGGCAATATCAGCAAAAAAGACTTTGCCCATTTTTGCACAAACATGTCGTCTGCGAACCGCAACGTTCAGCAGCCAATCACCCACGGCGCCCAAACCGCAGAAGAGCAGAATGCCGTCGCGGACATGAAGATGGGCCTGATGGACCAGCCTGACATTAAGTCAGCCAAAAAGAACGGCGGGGCCGTCATGCACGTCGTCGACTCCGTGCTCAAAATCGAGACGAAAGTGCTCGACTTGGCGGCAACGGCGGTGGGACTGCTCAGCTTCATTCCGGGCCTCGGACAAGTAGCCGATCTTGCCTCGATGGTTCTCGAGGCTGAGTCGCAAGCAGCCAATCTCCTGCGTACGGCCATTAACGGAGGCGATATGAAGCGAGCGCTGGAGGAAGCTGGCCTCAATATGGCCGCGCAGGCGATCGGCCTTATCGCAGGCCCCGAGGTCAAGCTGGCCATTCGAAATGGGCTCGTAAAGCACCTGATGGAAGAGGCCTTGGCGGCAGGCATTGATCTTTCGGTCTCGACGGCGCAGGACTACGCAGAAGGCTATGTGAATAACCTCAAAGCGCGCCTTGCAGGCGGCCCTGAGCAAAGCCTAGGCCTTCCGAGCATGCCATCATTCCAGAGTGTGGCAAGCAATGTGCCCTTCGTCGGCATTGCCTTATCCTAGCCGTCGCCTTGCGCGGAAGCTTTGGCTCGCGCGCTGACATAAGGGTCATTGTGGCACAAGCAGGGGTTCATCCGCATCAACGCAAGCGGTGTTCCTGACGCCATCTGGATCGGACTGTGAGGGGGATGTCCGAAGTCTGTGAAGACTTCGGTATATGACGACTTCAGAGTTACGCTGAGCCCAGCCATCTCGAGCCGGTGCGCCGGGTCGAGGTTTTCACGGGCGCCGGCCGGTAGCGGGAATGGTCTCCGGAAGGCACGGCGCGGATGGTGGCGGAGCGGCGCAGCCGAAGGAACGGCTGTCGCGCGCCCAGGGCGGCCTCCCGAACAGCAGACGATGATCTCCTGCCTTGGGCCTATATCCTCGTGCCACGCTCAAGGCAGTCGGCTGAAAACAGCGCTGATTTAAAACAGCATTATCCTGCACTGCACCCTCGATCCTTGCGCTCACCGATCGCTCGTCGACACGCACGCGGTCAAGTCGTTATCGGCGCTATGCCGATGGGCTTCGAGAGCAAGGTGGACGCTGAGCGGTGCGTCAGCCTCAGGGCGCGGCTGGCCAGCTTTGGGTCTCACGCTCTATGACGGCAACACCCGGCTGATCCACTTGGCCTGTTCGCGGGCTCCCGGCAGCGGCGCGGAAGCCACGGTCCGCCTTCCTCGGCTTCAGGCCAAAGATACCGCAGCATGCTCCAGAGCTATGTCTGCCGCCTTCGCCCCATCGTCGCTGGTCATGTGGAAAGGACAAGCAGGCTACGCACCCTATAATCCCGTCGGGCAGGATTCGACAGTCGACGGCGAGACATTCGCCAAACCTCCCCCTTGATTCTCAGCAACGTTAAAAAAAATTCACATAATGTTCGTGAGTGTAGTCTCCTGTCAGGTGGTACATTAGCCCCAATATCTGGCGTCTTAGTCGTAGAAAGGACTGTGATCTATCTTCCATTAGCATCCATACCAGCGGATTTACAGCAAATGACGAGAGAGGTCTCATGCGGATTGATGGGGATAGAAGGGCTAGCGGCTTGCTGCATCCCGTCCGGGTTGATGCTAACCAATGTTGACACTGGTAAATCGCCTAAGGACGGCAGCGCATCTTGATCGCCTTCGAATCCTGGGCCTTTGCGCGCATGCGGATCTAACCGTCGGCGAGCTGGCCGATATTACCGGTCTGCCTCGCGAGCAGGTTCGACGCCACGTTCGGCGGCTGGTCAGAGCCAACTTTCTTTGCTGCAACGAACAACGTCCGCAGTCTTCGTACCATATGCAAGCAGGAGGCAAGGATGGCGAGCTGGCTCAATTGGTGGTCGATCTCCTGCCCCACGATGATGGCCATCATAAAAGAGACCTACAACGCCTGGAAGCAATACAAGACGCGCGGTTGAAGGGACCGCCTGCTTGATCGTGAAATAGATCAGTCCAAATGGAGCGCGACTACCATGGATAACTCCGCCGGCGGCGCCATCGCGCAGCCCGACACTTACGGGCGGCCTCACTTAGCCGCCGTCGACTCCCGCGTTCACGAACTGCTTCTAAGACAGGAGCGTCAGGAGCGGACAACTCTCAAACTGATCGCCTCCGAGAACTTTGCCTCCTCGGCGGTGTTGGAAGCGACCGGGTCGATTTTCACCAACAAGTATGCCGAGGGATACCCCGGTGCGCGCTACTACGCCGGAAACGAGATCGTCGATGAGCTTGAGACCCTCGCGATCGAGCGCCTGAAAGCGCTATTTGGCAGTGAACATGCCAACGTCCAGCCTTATTCAGGCTCGCCAGCCAACCAGGCTGTCTATCGCGCGCTTTTGAGCCCCCGTGACAAAGTCATGGGCTTGCCTTTACCCGAAGGCGGCCATCTGACTCACGGTTGGTCCGTCAATTTTTCCGGCAGCGATTATCAGCGCGTCCCGTACAGGCTGCACGAAAAGACACAGCAAATTGACTATGACCACTTGCGCGAGACCGCCAAGCGGGAACGCCCGAAGCTAATTTGGGTCGGCGGAACTGCTTATCCGCGTATTTTTGACTACGCGGCAATGGCCGAAATTGCTTCGGAGGTGAACTCGTATCTGGTGGCTGACATCGCCCACATCTGCGGCCTGGTTGTCGCAGGAGTGCATCCGAACCCCGTGTCCCATTGCGATGTGGTCACCAGCACCTCTCACAAGTCGATCCGCGGTCCCCGGGGTGGCTTCATTTTATCAAGGAATGAAGACCGTTATCAGCCCCTCCATCATCCGAAGAGCAAACACAATCTGGCCAAACGTATAGACCGCGCCGTGTTCCCTCTTCTGCAAGGCGGACCGCATATGAATACTATCGCCGCGCTTGCCGTCGCTTTGCAGGAAGCAGCGAACTCGTCCTTTCGTGTCTACGGTCAGCAGATCGTCCACAACGCCAAGGCTCTGGCCCAGGCACTTCTGGAGCGAGGTTATGAACTCGTCACCGGGGGCACTGACAATCACATGCTGATCCTTGATCTTCGGGACCGGTCGCTGTCAGGCAAAGCCTATGCGGAGCGCTTATCGCGTGCAGGCATCATTGCGAATTTCAATATGGTCCCGGGCGACCGGCGGCATCCGGCGCTGACAAGCGGCATCCGCTTAGGGACACCAGCGGTGACGTCCATGGGCATGCGCGAAACGGAGATGGTGCAGATCGCCGCTTTCATCGACTCGGTCTGCCGCCAGCCCGATGACCAGGAAGTTCATGCGAGCGTACGAAGAGACGTTGCCGACTTCTGCACTGCGTTCGATGTTCCCGGCATCCCCGACCGATAAGCCACCCCAATCCAGAAACTCCTCACTAACTCCAGCACTTGAAGCGAGGGCATTTTTATGACCAGGCAGTTCGTGTTCTCTTCCGAATCCGTCGGCGCGGGACACCCCGATAAGATGGCAGACAACATCTCCGATGCCATTCTCGATGCGGTCCTGCGCACCGATCCGAAGGCGCGCGTCGCCTGTGAAGTGTTGGTGAAGACGGGGATGGTCGTTGTGGCTGGCGAGATCACCAGCCATGCCCACATCGATTACAGCCAAGTCGCCCGCGATACGATACTCGATATTGGCTACGACGATGATGCGATTGGCTTTGATGGTCGACGTTGCGCCGTCGTTCTGGCCCTCACCGAGCAGTCGCCCGACATAAGCCAGGGCGTTGATGAAGGACGAGGGCAGGATCTCGGGCAAGGGGCAGGGGATCAGGGCATCATGTTTGGATTCGCATGCAACGAGACGGATACATTGATGCCCCTGCCGATCCAACTCGCTCACCATTTGACGAAAAGACAGGCCGAGGTCCGGAAAGCGGGACAGCTTGGCTGGCTGCGTCCGGACGTGAAATCTCAAGTGTCGGTACGCTACGAAGGGCTCCGCCCGGTGGCGCTGGATACCATAGTCCTGTCAACGCAGCATGACGAAGCGGTCTCACAAGCCACGGTCCGCGAAGGCGTCATTGAGGAGATCATAAAACCGGTCCTGCCGGCCCACCTGGATACTTCGGGGATCAGATTTCTGGTCAACCCAACAGGGCGGTTCGTGGTCGGTGGGCCTGCCGGCGACTGCGGCCTCACAGGACGGAAGATCATCGTCGATTCCTACGGTGGGACCGGGCGTCACGGCGGCGGTGCCTTTTCGGGCAAGGACCCATCCAAGGTTGACCGCTCGGCGGCCTATGCCGCCCGGTATGTCGCGAAGAACATCGTTGCCAGCGGCCTTGCGGAGGTCTGCGAGGTTCAGCTTGCCTACGCGATCGGCGTGGCCAGTCCGGTTTCTGTCATGGTCAATACCTTCGGAACCGCAAGGATCGAGGAAAAAAGGATCGAGCGCCTTGTTCTCGAGGTTTTCAATCTCCGACCGAAAGGCATCATCAAGATGCTTGATCTCTTACGGCCGATATACCGCAAGACGGCGACATACGGACACTTCGGGCGTGAAGAGCCTGAGTTCACTTGGGAGAAGACGGACAAAGCTGACGATTTGCTGCGTGAAGCCGGACCGGCAGCTGCGTGAGGGCGGCTGGATCAAGCGCATGCGGCAACCCATTTCAACTCGCGAGACCACGCCCGGCCGGCGTGGCAAGAAGCCGGCTCGGGTTTTGGCGGAGATTTTGATGCCGGATTATGACGTGCTTTGCATCGGCAATGCCATTGTCGACATCATCGCCCAGTGCGACGAGGAATTCCTCGAGACCAACGGCATCATCAAGGGCGCGATGAACCTCATCGACACACAACGCGCCGAACTGCTCTACAGCCGCATGGGCCCGGCGATCGAAGCGTCCGGCGGCAGCGCCGGCAACACGGCGGCCGGCGTCGCCAGCTTTGGCGGCCGCGCGGCCTTCTTCGGCAAGGTCTCCAACGATGCGCTGGGCGAAATCTACGCCCACGACATCCATGCGCAGGGCGTCGCCTTCGGCACCACGCCGCTCAAGGGTGAGCCGCCGACGGCGCGCTCGATGATCTTCGTCACGCCCGACGGCGAGCGCTCGATGAACACCTATCTCGGCGCCTGCGTCGAGCTTGGCCCTGAGGATGTCGAAGCCGACAAGGCGTCCGGCGCCAAGGTCACCTATTTCGAAGGCTATCTGTGGGACCCGCCGCGCGCCAAGGAGGCAATCCGCCAGACGGCGAAGCTGGCGCACGCGGCAGGCCGAGAAGTGTCGATGACGCTGTCGGATTCGTTCTGCGTCGACCGCTACCGCGACGAATTCCTCGACCTGGTGCGCTCGGGCACGGTCGACATCGTCTTTGCCAACAGCCACGAGATCAAGTCGCTCTACCAGACATCGTCGTTCGACGAGGCGCTGGCCCAGATCCGCAAGGATTGCCGGATCGCCGCCGTCACCCGCTCGGAAAAAGGCTCGGTGATCGTGCGCGGCGACGAGACCGTGGTGATCAAGGCGACCGCCATCAAGGAACTGGTCGACACGACGGGCGCCGGCGATCTCTATGCCGCCGGCTTCCTGCATGGCTACACGCAAGGCCGCGACCTGCAGACTTGCGGCGACCTTGGCTCACTGGCAGCCGGATTGGTGATCCAGCAGATCGGCCCCAGGCCCCGTCAGAATTTGCGCCGCGAGGCTGAGCAGGCGGGGCTGACCATTCCGGACGTTCAAACGAGTTAGTGGCCTACCTTCCCGTTGTGCAGGCTATCTCGCCAGAAGCGCAATCACGGAATAGGGAAATCCTGATGTCGAACATGATGAAGGCGCTTGTGAAGGCCAAGGCCGAACCGGGCATCTGGATGGAAGAGGTGCCGGTGCCGGAAATCGGCCCCAACGACGTGCTGATCAAGATCAAGAAGACGGCGATCTGCGGCACCGACGTGCACATCTACAATTGGGACCAGTGGGCGCAGAAGACGGTGCCGGTGCCGATGGTGACGGGCCATGAATTCGTCGGCACCGTTGCCGATTTCGGCGCAGCGGTCACCGAATACAAGGTCGGCCAGCGTGTATCGGGCGAAGGCCACATCGTCTGCGGCCATTGCCGCAACTGTCGCGCCGGGCGAGGGCATCTGTGCCGCAACACGCTCGGCGTCGGCGTCAACCGTCCAGGCGCCTTCGGCGAGTATCTGGCGATCCCGCAGCACAATGTCGTGCCGATCCCCGACGATGTGCCCGATGAGATTGCCGCGATCTTCGATCCCTTGGGCAATGCCGTCCACACCGCATTGTCCTTCGATCTGGTCGGCGAGGACGTGCTGGTGACTGGCGCCGGGCCGATCGGCATCATGGGCGCGCTCGTCGCCCAATGCGTCGGCGCGCGCAAAGTGGTCATCACTGACATCAACCCGGTGCGGCTGGCGCTAGCCAAGAAACTCGGCGTCCAGCATGTCGTCGACGCCTCGAAGGAGAAGCTGCGCGACGTCATGCCGGTGCTCGGCATGACCGAGGGGTTCGACGTCGGCCTCGAAATGTCAGGCGCCGCCCCCGCTTTCCGCGACATGATCGACACCATGAACAATGGCGGCAAGATCGCCATTCTGGGCATCGCGCCGACCGGCTTCGAGATCGACTGGAACAAGGTCATCTTCAAGATGCTGCATCTCAAAGGCATCTACGGCCGCGAGATGTTCGAAACCTGGTACAAGATGATCGCGCTTGTGCAGGGTCCGCTGGATGTCTCCGGCCTGATCACCCACCGCATCGGCATCGACGATTTTCAGATCGGTTTCGATGCGATGAAGAGCGGCAGTTCCGGCAAGGTGGTGATGGACTGGTAGGGATTGCCTTGGCCGCTATTCAGGAAAAGCTGACGACAGCACCTCTGGTCCGCCGGACATTTTCCAACTAGGGGAACATGGCTGGGTGGAGAGCTATGGCTCCGCTACGTGCGCTCGCTAATCATATACGGCGACGTATCGCGGCCCACCCGGTGACGGTCGATGGGGCAATTCGCTTCAGTCGATGACGGAAACCCGGTGAACCGATGCTGAGGCCCCGACGCGATCGTCTATTTCCTATGATCTGCGATTGAGGTCGAGGTGTTGCCGCTTTCAGCGGGTAAGATGCGATAGACGACTTCCGGTACCCTTCCGGTCAGCGAAAAGGAAGGCAACGAGCCGCATTGCCTCAAGCAAAATGTTACCAATAGTGTCCTGTTCCAAAGGGGATGGACAGGTCGTGCCATTCCGGTTCGGGGGAAGGATGGCGCGGCTCAGCATGGCGACACGGTGAAGCGGCGATCGTGGAGCTTTATTGCGGCGTTGACAAGCGGCGCATTCTGGATGAGTTCGAGGCGGTAACCGGCTATTATTCGCAAGCGCGCGATCCGTCTTATGAACCGTCGTGAGCAGAGGCCGTCTGCGGGCAAGAGCCGCAGCCGCTGTTACGGCAGCGATGTCCGCGACGCGCTCATCGTGTTGTGGGAGGATTCGGAGCGGCTGGGTCCGCATCGACGCTCGCGGCGGCCAGCGCCGCCGGGCAGGAATGAGTTCGCAGTTCGCCGCTCGGTGCCAGCCCGCACCTTCGGCGATTGGAAAGATCCGCCGCCCGGCTTTGTTGAGCGCATTCGGGCACGTCTTCGTCAGGGAGCTTCGTGCAGACGATGGTGCTGACCGGATTGCCGCCGGCTGGACCGATTGCATTCCGCTCCGCACGCGCGACAGCGGCAATGTGATCATGGCGATCAAGCAGGCCCGCTCCCGGTTTCGCTGACCCTGTGCTGCTGTTTGCCGGCATCCGCCCGCACAGGAAGAGCTTGTAAAAGTGCGGAAATCGAGGAGCCGTTGGTCGTCGATCTTCAGCCTGAACGCGGTCGTTTGCTGGTGCCGCAAATCGGCTGTTGCATGTACATCCCTGTCAGACGTCAGTTTTCCTCGCCTATTTTGGTGTCGAGCGCGAAGTGCTCCAACCAGATTGCAAGGCTTTTTGGAAATGAGAGCGGCTTTGCGCAGGGCGCTCCGTTGTTGAGCATTCAAGCTACCAAGCCAATGACGCGCAGGTTCCACCAGGCTCGCCAGCCTTGAAGGACAGCGAAAAAAGCAGAGCACGACAGACACAACAGTGCATCAGGACGCCGCAGTCGTTGAAGATGGTGCGCTGCATCCATACCGTGGATGCATTCGATCCAAATAATCGATTTGTTCAATCAGTTTCTCGAAAGCTAACCCTACCCTCTGTGGGAATCGGGCTCTGAGCCGCGACGCTGCCTTGCGAGCGCAGGGGCTGCACGTAGGAGAGATGATGCAACGAGAAATCGCACGCGGGTTGCTGGCCTCGTGGGTTCGCCGACCGGCGTATTTGAGCCCGTCAGTTGGTCCTCACCCGCGCCTATTGCCACCGAGCGACTTGCATGTCCCTCCGACTCGGACCAGTTCCGAGAGCTGCGACGAGTTGCGCGCCGTGTGCTCCGATCAGATGGCCGCCGGTGACGCGTTCGATGGGCCGTCCCTCTTCGAGAGGAGATGAAATGCGAACGCTGCTCGTGGATCATCATGCGGATCTTGCGCGCGCCATGCGACTTGCGCTCGGGGATGGCGGCTTCGTCGTTGATGTCGTTGGTACTCTGGAACTGGCTTCGAGTGCATTTTCTTGCGCCAGCTATGAAATTCTCCTGCTGGAATTGGCTCTGCCAGATGGCGATGGCTTGGGTTGGCTGAGGCAGTTGAGGACCCACGGGCATTCAGTTCCTGCCGTCATTATGAGCAGCCTTAACGATCTCGATAAGCGAATTGCGATCTTCAACGGTGGTGCGGACGACTTTCTGCTCAAACCCATCTCTACCGATGAGCTTATTGCCAGAATGAGAGCCATTCTGCGCCGGGCGACACAGATGACCGACCTGAGGCTCGTATTTGGCAATCTCGACTTTGATCCGGTCGCCCGCCAGGTTTTCGTTGATGGGCACCCAATGATGATCGCACGTCGCGAACTCTGTGTTCTAGAGCACCTGCTTAACCGGGCAGGCCGCATCGTGCCCCGTGCGCAATTGGAAGATCACCTCTATTCATTCAACGACGACGTGTCTGCCAACGCGCTTGAAGTCGGAATTTATCGTTTACGGGGACATCTGACCAGATCAGGTGCAACGCCACGGATCAAGACCATCCGAGGCATTGGTTACATCCTAGAATTGACTGACGCCTCGTCCGCATAGTTTGTCGAATCGAAAGAAGATCTATTTTGCTGATCCTTCAACATCCTTGCGCTGCGCTCAATTGGCGGGCGATCGCCAACAAGGTTACAAGACCTGCAGTGCCCCGTTACCTGGGCCATCTCCTCTGCGCGCTTATTGTGACTTTCCCACTTGGTGTCGCGGCGCAAAACAAGCAGGACAAAGGCCCGCCGCATGCGGCTTCGAATAGCATCAACGCCACGCTGACCCTTTCCTCTTCGCTCGGGGAGACCGTTCATCTGCCCGGGCCAGCCACGACCATCTTTGTTGCTGACCCCACGATCGCGGATTTTCAGGCGCCATCGAGCAAAACAATCTTCGTCTTTGGCAAGAAATCGGGGCGGACCAGCCTATTCGCCTTGGATGGCAATGGCGAGCCTCTCGCCGAATTGCGTATCGTTGTCACGCAACCGATCGGGGATTTACGCGCCATGTTGCGGGAGCAGGTCGGCGACTATCCCATCCGCGTCAACTATACGCCGCGCGGCGCAATCCTTAGCGGGACGGCGCCCGACGCAGAGGTCGCCGACACCGCAAAAAGAGTCACTGAGCAATATCTGGGCGACGGAGCGCAAGTCGTCAACAACATCAAGGTCGCTGGATCCCTGCAAGTTAACCTCAGCGTGCGCGTAGCCGAAGTCTCACGCAGCGCCATGAAGTCACTCGGCGTCAACTTGTCCGCCTTCGGTCAAATCGGCAATTTCAAAGTGGGCGTTCTAAGCGGAAG